>DYVS01000312.1:0-17416 GCA_020743075.1 Butyricimonas virosa
CCGCCAATTTATCACCCGAGACTCCCTAGCCCCATCTAAATCCACAAGATGCAAACGCTTCATTCCCATATCTTCGAAACGTCGGGCAGCCTCCACCGGATCATCATAATAAGTTTTACACTCATCGTAATTTCCCCGAGTAAGCCTCACGCATTTGCCCCCTATAACATCTATTGCCGGAATAACCGTTATCTTCATTTCTTTTACATTTTTAAAAAGTTTTCAATCATCTTTTCCCCAACCCCGGCCGATTTCTCCGGATGAAATTGGCATCCCCAAAAATTATCTTTACGAATCGCCGCAGAAAAAGCCATCTGATAATCACACGTGGCAATGGTATACTCTCCAACAGGCACACAATACGAATGCACGAAATACACCATATCCCCCTCGACAACCCCGTCAAACAACCCAGACTTCAATCTCCGAATTCCATTCCACCCCATATGAGGTACTTTACTGCATCGCCCAAATTCTTTCACCCGCATCGGGAATATCCCTAATCCTTCCGTATCCCCCTCTTCCGAATAAGCACACATCAACTGCATCCCCAAACATATCCCCAACACGGGAACCTTCAATTCCGGAATCACCCGATCCATCCCGCTTTCCCTTAGTTGCCGCATGGCCGCTGCAGCTTGCCCCACTCCCGGAAAGATCACCTTATCAGCTTCCCTTACCACCCGAGGATCAGCGCTACAAACAACCTTGTATCCTAATCTTTCTATCGCCACCTTTACCGAAAACAAATTTCCCGCCCCGTACTCTATAATTACAACCTTTTCCATTTATGATTTACGATTTATGATTTATGATTAAAATATTAGTTCATGAAAAATTGAGCAATTCCTCAATCAAAAATTTTCAATCATAAATCATCAATTAATCAGTCTATTAAACTCTTCGTCGACGGAATCCTTCCTCCGGCCTCTTGCCGGACAGCCATCCTCAAACTACGGGCAAACGCTTTAAAAATAGCTTCTATCACGTGATGCGTATTCTCCCCTTTTGCCGCCACGTGCAAATTACATTTAGCTCCTTGACAAAACGAGGCAAAAAAATGCTTGGTCATCTCCGTGGGAAAATCTCCCACGTACTCCCGGCTAAATGCGGCATTCCACTCCAACCAACTCCGCCCACCCAAATCCAGCAACACCTCCGCCCTCGCCTCATCCATCGGTAAAGCAAAACCGTATCGTCCGATCCCTTTCTTACCCCCTAATGCCTCCGAGAAACATTGCCCCAACACGATAGCCGTGTCCTCGATCGTGTGATGTTCATCCACCTGCAAGTCCCCCTCCACGGAAACCACCAAATCCATTTCCCCGTGCCGGATAATCTGTTCCAGCATGTGGTCAAAAAAAGCTATTCCCGTCTTCACCTCGCCTTGTCCCGTTCCATTCAAATCTAACGCAACCCGTACTTCCGTCTCCGCCGTTTTCCTCACTTGCACCGCCTGCCGGCTTCCCTGTTTTAGAAAACGCACAATCTTTCCCCAAGAATCTGTAGTTAAAACAATAGGTAAACTCTCCATCTTTTCCTTTCCCAGCAATATCCCCCGAATCCCCATATTAGCCGCCAACTGCATATCCGTCAACCTATCGCCAATCACGTAAGAATTCTCTCGATCCAGCATTTCATTCAAATACTTCTCGACCATACCGGTCCCCGGCTTCCTCCGGGGAGAACCATCCCCCGGCATACTCTCATCTATCAGTATCTCGTCAAAAACAACACCCTCGCCAGCCAAAGTCTTCAACATGAATTCATGAGGCGGCAAAAAAGCATCCATCGGAAACCGTTCTGTCCCCAAACCATCTTGATTGCTCACCATGACCAACCGATAATCCGTCTCCCGAACAATCTCCCGCAAGGCTCCAATAACACCCGGAACAAACGCCAATTTCTCCATACTATCCACCTGGTAATCAACTGGTGGCTCTTGTATGATCGTACCGTCACGATCTATAAATAATATCTTCTTCATAAATCACCGAATTTCTTTAATCGCTCGATCAACAAATCATTCTCTTCCCGTGTCCCGACGGTTATCCGCAACCCGCAGCTCAACCGGGGCGGAATATGCCGTACCCGAACAATAACGCCACCTTCCACCAAATATTCATACAGTTCCCGAAAACGCTCACAACGAATCAATACAAAATTGGCCTCCGAATCACAGACAACCTCCAACCAAGATAAATCCCGCAAAACCCCGGTAACCCTTTTCCTTTCCCGCTTGATCGTCTCCACCTTCTCCAAAAAATCGGCATCATTGCGCAAGACATCCAAAGCCCGCCGTTGAGTCAACGAACCGATATTATAAGGCGGTTTTACTTTATTCAAATAAATCACCAGTTCCGGGTCCGCCACGCAAATCCCTACCCGTAACCCGGCAAGCCCCCAAGCCTTGGACAGAGTTTGTAACACGACCACATTCTGATAAGCCTTCTGCAAAGTAACAGCCGACGGCATATCGGTAAAATCGATATACGCCTCGTCTACCACGATAATCCCATCAAAACGAGACGCCACCTCCCGGATACGTTCCAAAGGAATCACGTTCCCCACCGGATTATTCGGTGTGCAAAAGAAAATCATTTTCGTAAACTGATCCACGCTATCCAACAACATGTTCCCCCCCGGCTGAAACTCCTCGTCCAACTCCAGACACCTCACCTCCACGTCATTCACCCGTCCACTCACCTCGTACATCGAATATCCCGGTGAAAAAACAATTATATTATCCCGTCGGGGGGTACAAACCGTTCGGATCAACATATCAATCAACTCGTCACTCCCATTTCCCAGTACCAGCCGGGAAACCTCCACCCCCTTCAATCTCCCGATCTCTCGCTTCAATTCCCGCTGAAACGGATCAGGATAACGGTTATATTCCGACGCAAATGGATTCTCGTTTGCATCCAGCAAGGTTACATCCGTTCCCTCGAACTCCGCACGGGCACAGGAATACGCTTGTAACCCCTTTATATTCTCCCTTACTATATCTCCAAATGCTTTCATTCCAAATTCCAAATTCTAAATTTTAAATTCTAAATTCCTAACCCTTACCGCATTCCCGTGTGCCTCCAACTTTTCGGTATCCGCCATCATTTCGATCGTTTTTCCCAAATAGAGCAAACCTTCCGGCGTGATCTCTTGGAAAGTTATCTTTTTCATAAAGGCATCCATGTTCACCCCGCTACACGCACGGGCATACCCGTTCGTGGGTAAGGTGTGATTCGTCCCAGACGCGTAATCCCCCGCACTCTCCGGGGAATAGTGTCCCAAAAACACAGAACCCGCATTCCGAATTTCCGGCACCCAATCCAAATAATCCTTCACGCTCAGCATCAAATGCTCCGGTGCATAACAATTCACCAGCTCCACGCACTCTTCCCGGGAACGTAAAACAATATATTTAGAATTCCCCAGAGCCTCCCCTGCAATAACCTTGCGAGGAATTTGATCCAACTGCCTGCTCAACTCCTCTTCCACACAATCAATCAGTGATTCATCGCAAGTCACTAGAAGTACTTGACTATCCGGCCCGTGTTCCGCCTGCGACAACAAATCAGCCGCCACGAACGAGGCCCGTGCCGATTCATCCGCCACCACCATCAACTCCGAAGGCCCGGCAGGCATATCGATCGCCACGCCATAACGTCCAACCCATTGTTTCGCCGCCGTCACGAAACGATTGCCCGGTCCCAAAATCTTATCCACCCGTCCCACACACTCCGTCCCTAATGCCAGTGCAGCGATAGCTTGAATCCCTCCCACTTTAAAAACACGGGTTACCCCACACAACCGGGCTGTCCACAAAATAGCCGGATTCACCCGTCCATCCCTTCCCGGCGGCGTACAGATCACCACCTCCCGGCACCCGGCCAACTTCGCCGGCACCGCCAACATCAGTACTGTTGAAAACAGGGGAGCGCTCCCGCCCGGAACATACAATCCCACCCGGTCTATCGCCCGACCTTCCTGCCAGCACCGGAATCCCCTTTCGTTCACGTATTCACACTTTCCGGGAATCTGTACCTTGTGAAACTCCTCGATATTCCCCTTGGCAACCCGAATCGCCTCCTTCAACCCCGCATCCACCAGCCGATCAGCCTCTTGAAACTCCTCCTCCGTCACCTCAAACCGTCCTAACCTCACCCGATCAAAATACCACGTGTACTTCCTCAACGCCTCATCGCCATCTCTCCTCACCTCATCAAACACCGCCTTACACACCTTGTCCAAATCCTCTCCTTTATTCTCCGGACGCTCTAAAATCCTCGTCCACTGTTCCTTCTCTGGATATAATATTTTCTGCATAACCTTAAATTTAATCTATTCGTAAAACCTATAACCCGCCAACCCAAGCGATCGCCCGTGCGGCTGAAATCTAAAATCCAAAATCTAAAATTACTCTACCATCTTCTCTATCGGCACCACCAGAATCCCTTCCGCACCCGCCGCTTTCAATGCCCCGATAGACTCCCAAAATTTATTCTCGTTCACCACCGAATGCAGAGAATACCATCCTTTCATCCCCAGCGGCATAATTGTCGGACTTTTCACTCCCGGAAGTATATTGCAAATCTCCTGTAACTTCTCTTCAGGCGCATTCAACAGGATATACTTATTGCACTTGGCAGCTAACACCGCCTTCATTCTAAATATCAACTGTTCCGTTAACCACAGTCTTTCCTCATCCAACTCCGGATTAGCCACCAAAACAGCCGTTGACTTAAACAATGTGTAGACCTCCGTCAACCCGTTCTTAAAAAGCGTACTACCGGAACTCACGATATCACAAATCGCATCGGCTAACCCTATGCCGGGAGCGATCTCCACCGACCCCGTGATCACGTGTGTCTCTGCTTGAATTCTATTTTGCCTCAGAAAATCATTCAACGTGTTAGGATAAGAAGTCGCAATCCGCTTTCCCTGCAACCAATCCAACCCGGTAAATTCTTCTGATTTAGGAATAGCAATAGAAACCCGGCAACCCGAAAAACCCAAATCCAACAAATTCAATACATTTGCCCGTTTCTCGATCACCGTATTCTCCCCGATAATCGCCACGTCAACAATTCCATCCTCCACGTAATGAGGAATATCCGAGTTCCGTAAATACAACACCTCCAACGGGAAATTAGAGGCTTGTGCCATCAACTGATCTTTCCCGTTATTAATACAAATCCCACACTCTTTCAATAATTCGAGCGTGTCCTCATTCAATCGACCTGATTTTTGAATCGCGACTTTTAATTTCACCATTTCTATCTGATTTTATCGTCGCTCTGAATCCGGGAAGGCACCTATGGTATCGAAAAAAACAAAACGAGCCCGCCTGAATCCAGGCGAGCTAGTTTATACTTTTTATTTCAAATTACAGCACAACAGCATCATCTCACCTGAATACAGTGATGGCAATGATGATGCATATGATGTAATGTACTATTCATATTTTGTCTTTTTCGTGCTGCAAATATATAAAAGGAATTTGATTATCCAAATACTTTGTACAATTCTTACTAATATAAAGTCAACCAGTAGGTATAAAATTTGCACTTACTTAATATTACTGCAACTTAACTAATTTAACGTAAGTTCGATACAAGTACAAATTTATATCTCTGAATAATAGTAACATAACATTACACAAAAGAGAAAACCGTTGCGAGGACGCACTCCAATGTTTCAACGTAGCATGTCCTCCCCTGTGCAAGGGGGAGTTAGAGGGAGTAGTTAGAAAGATAAAAACCAAAAATTGAAAGATGACACATCACCATTTCGGGACTGTGAAATCTATCTTTTCGAAATAATCACATCATCTCATGCAAGAAATTAAAAAACACCGATATATACCCATTTTTATACGGTCTTTTTCCTAACGGATGAGGCAAATATGCTTTATTATATCGAACTTACCTTAATTTATCACTTCTTTCCTTTTCATAAGGACAAATTCACGAAAAACTTTCCTTCTTACAAGGAAAGAATGAATAATTTTCTTCAAAAGCATTCAAAAACAAAACGAGCCCGCCTGAATCCAAACGAGCTCGTTTATACTTTTTATTTCAAATTACAGCACAACAGCATCATCTCACCTGAATACAGTGATGGAAATTATGATGCATAATGATGTAACGTACTATTCATATTTTGTCTTTTTCGTGTTGCAAAATAAAAACTAAAAATTATTTTGCAAATTCTAACATTGTTTTTTTAATAGCCCTAGGTAATAACATGGATGCTTGAGGTTCCTCTTCCTCGGCATAAGGTATTAAATTTAAACCTAATTCTATCTTACTACTTTTTGTAACTAAATTTACAATGTCATCTACTAATTGTTTCAAACTTTCATTCGTGATTCCCATATATGCTAAACTAGGATCTAATTCTAATCCGTCTATCATGGGCTTTAAAAGTTCTAACACGCTCATAAAAGGAAGCATCATCTCACGATCAACGTAGGCCCGCATATTTTCTCCTTCCAATTGAAGTTTTAAAGGAATTCCTGTTTCGAGCATTGTCATTAGTCCAGCAGTTGGATCACTTCCTGCACTTCTTCCCAATAAAGATGCAACATTTACTAATATATATATTTGCCCGTCCTTTACATTATATCTTACCAGTCCCTCTTCTGAATTAACCAAAGGAGTTTCACTAGGATTAATCACATCTTGAATACCACTTACCTGATGATAAGAAGCAATTAAATTTCCATCCTCTTTTAGATTTATTTTAGTCAAAAGTCCAGGCAATATACCACCACCTAAAGTTTGTAACAACGTTGTAAATCCAAAATCTCCTTCTATTTCTGGATTTGGATTAATAGGCAATTTTCCCCATATAGGGAAAGCAATAGAATCAACATCTGTTACAATTTCCAAATGGATACAACTAGAAACCATATTATAGCTATCATCCATCTCAGGTTTTGCCAACATCCATTCTCCAACAACCTTAGAAATCACCTTAAAACTAGTATTCAGACTCAACACCCCTGATTTTACAGCCCCTTCCACCAATACAATCCGATCATCATTCTTATTTTCTCCTGCAAAGGTGTAGTCATCACCTGCCAACTCTTCAACAATTAAATTTTTCACTTCTAAAGCAGGCTCTCCGGGAATCAGTTTATTCAATGTAAGTGTTGCATTTTTCTTATTTTCCGAATTAAAAGAAACCGATGTTCCGGAAAATTCTTTTCCATTCAATTTTAATGCTAATTTATCTCCACTATAATCTGCCGAATAATTTTTAAAGGGATCCTTATCATCATCACTACAACTCGCAAAAAATGCGACACCTAAAATTAATAACAATAAAAACTTGTTTTTCATACTTCATTAAATATTAATTAAACATTGATATGTCCGTCCTCTCCTTAAAATACACACACAATAAACCTTCGTTTTTTGAGCCATGCAGCCTTATCATTAGCAAAAAACGTGCAAATTTAATCAAATATTACAACAGGAATTCAATTTTAACATTTATACTGTCATATCTATTTAATTATCTGATATTTATTGATCATACATTTTTCTACTTTATAGCGATCTAGCTATATTCCATTCCTTCAAATTGATCCTGAAAACGATTTTATGCCTGCTATCAAAAAACGAAGGTTTATTGATAGTCTAACTTGATTATAAAAAGATGTCTAATTAATATTCAATGAAGTATGAAAAACAAATTACTATTGTTATTAGCTTTAAGTATTGCATTTTTTACAGGTTGTAAAGATGATGATGATCCAGAACCACCCACGATAGACAAAATTGTCGGGCAGTATTCCGGAGAAAATTTAAAAGCCACTATTGACGGAATCTCTGCACCGGAAGGAACTTCTGTACAAATTATTCAAAAAGATGACAACACGACTTCTTTCAAGTTAATCAACATAGTTCCCGGCTATCCCGAATTCGAAATTCCCAATGTCACGTTCGAAGCTCTCAGTCGCACTTATTACAGTCAATTAAAAGGCTCCATAACTGACAATGTCAGTGGATATACCGTTCAGGCCAACGCTAATATTGAGGACGAGATCATGGAAATTAACATCTCGATCACGGAAATTGAAGGAGAACCAGCAAGTGCGGAAAGTTTCTACAACAAAACGTTTAAAGGAGAAATGGCCATCGATCTGGGACTAGCCCCCATAACCATGACTCAACGCGTGTACGTGAACAAGCCATCAGATAAAGACCCGAACAAACTCCGCTTGAGAATTGAGAACTTTTCATTCCAAGGCATCAATCTAGGGACTATACAACTAGACACCGTCTCTTTCGTAAAAAGAGGAGAAGTATACGGATTCACGGCAAAAGACCGGGAACTTACAGACTTGGAAATTCCCGGTGTAACAGGGGTAAAACTAACTGCTCGCGGAGCTATCGTCGAAGATCACATCATGAAACTGAATCTCGTGGTGGATGCCTCCCCCTTGACTGTTAATGTTACTTTTACGGGAGACACGATCACGGAAAGCGCTGACACTAAAATCAACTTAATAATTGAAGGGGATGCCGTAGCCTCACAACCGGATAATTCAAAAACACCCTCTATTTACATTTTCAAAATCTGGGAAACAGCGACTGCCAGCCAACTAAAGCTAACGCCTAAGATTGAACTCCCGAAAGGCGCTACATTGGATTCCATTGTCGTTCGATATTCAGACGGGACGAAATCCATACTCAAAGAAGGTGAATCCATTGATTTCTCCAAAATTGAAGGAGAAAAATACGACGTAAAATATCACATTACTCCCGAAGACGTACGCTATCCCAGCACCAAAACTCTCCGCTTAGAGAAAATGCCGGAATTCAAATCCATCTACAAAATGAATAGCTGGATTGCTCCAGAAGGGAAAGAGTATCAAGAACCGGTGAACATGGCCAGTTCCAATATGGCTGCAGATTTCTTTCCTTTATCAGGAATGATGATCGGTCACCCCGAATTAACAGCAACACCCTATCCCGTTACACAAGACGGAGATGCAGCGAAAATCATAACAAGAGACACGTACGGTGGTTATATCGCATTCATGGCTGTCGTGCTACCTAAAGTTACTGCCGGAACATTATTCAACGGAACATTCGATTTAGATGCCACCGCCCCCTTGAAAAGTACCCACTTCGGGGAAGCTTACCGGGGAACAGCAGCTCCCGTAGCCTTCAAATTCACATACAAATACACGCCTGGAACAACGTACTTCAACACGGTAGTTAAAACAGAGGGTTCCACCACGACAGTTACCGCAGAAGAAATTCCGGACAAAATAGACGAGTGTTCTTTAATCGCCTACTTATACGAAGTCGATTCTTACAACGATCACCTAGACGGAACAAATATCAACGAATCCAAGAAAGTAATCCTAAAAGCTGCTTTCAGTAGCGGGTTCCAAGACAACTTTATAGAAAAAACGGTCAATTTCGAACCCACGGGAAATGGTTCATTTGACCCTGTCAACCAAAAGTACAAGCTTGCCATTGTCTGCACCCCAAGTAAAGAAGGAGATTCCTACAAAGGAGCTCCTAACAGCACGTTATGGGTAAAATCTTTGGAAATAACCTATTAATACACATTGTCCGGGTACATATTAAATATACCCGGACAATTTTTAAATGCTTTACATATCTAGAAATTTCTTTTCCTAACACTACTCGGCTCCCTTGAATTGCAATCCCACCTGCATCTCTGTTGTTGCTTCTAACGCCCCCGGTAAATTCTCTAAGATTGTTTTAACGGGTACAGCAACCGTTTTAGTCAAAATGGGAATATCAATTGTCATATCTTCTGGGATTAAAGTTTCAAGCATGGGAAGAAGAGTTCCTAATTGCTTGATCAACACTTCATCCACATAAACATACAACTCATCTTTAGCATCTTCTCCCACCGTCTTTTTAAAATGAACAGGAATTCCATTTGTCAAAAGTTGTTCAAGAGCCACGAGCATCTGATCTGTTCCTGTTGCACGTCCTTCTTGATCAATTCCCACTTGTCTCATGATCATATCCATGTTCAAGAATACATAACAAATATCATCTTTTACACGATATTGTACCAAATTCAACGGAGAACTCTGCCAATTCGCCACTGGTTCTGTGATTTCTTCCGTGCTTTCCGCCGCATTATAAGTTGCCACGATATTTCCATCATTTCTAAAAGACACATCCTGCAAATAGCTTTTCAACATTTGCGCTAACATAGAAGGAGCGAACAATGTCACTAACCCTGTCTGGACCTTTTGTTTTCCAAATATCCCACCTAAATCAACTTCAAACAACACGTAATTGGTAGGTTTCCACACCATATTTACAGTTGAAAAATCCCACTTCTTCATCAAATCGTTCTGTACAAACGCCACATCAACCTTCACGGTTAACTTCCCTTTTTCAATAGATCCTTCCAACGTCACTTTCCGTACAGCATCTTCATTCACAGAGGAAAAAGTATAGATTCCGCTACTAGAAACCAATGGGACACTAGAAAATACAGTTTCACTCTCTCCCGGGACAACCCCTTGCAACTTCAAGGTTGCACTCTTTCCATCCGCAGAATTAAAATCAACAGATTTCCCGATAAATACAGCGTTACTATACTTCAAATCTAACACCCGATCCGTACTCGTTGTAGAATAAATCCCGTTAAAATCTTTCGGCGTGTCTTTATTGTCACTATCGCTACAACTAGCAAAAAATACAATTCCTAAAACCATTAATAATAAAAACTTGTTCTTCATAACATTTCATTTAACTATTTATAATAACTCCACTCTACCTATATAAAGAATATTCCATATAAATCATTTTCCACAAAAAGAGAGTCACATCACCATATGCAACATAACTCTCTAAATCGTCTTGTACAATATTACTATTCAGCGGTTTTCTTTTGCGTCAACACCAATCCCAGTTCCGCCGTTTTCCCTTCTTGAATAATCGGTCCCAAATCCGTGATAAATCCAGCGTAACTCTGGAATTCTTCAGGCATAACTTCTCCCAACATGGGTAACAAAGCCATAAATGGTAATAATGTCTCCCGGATCATATAGACATCCATTGTTTCTTTTTCCGTATCTTTCGAGATTTCAAAAGGAAGCCCCTGTTCCAACACGACCATGATCTCCGTCAACGGGTCAGAAGTACTACGCCCAATATCCTCCACGATGCCTGTAATATTTGCAGAGATATACAACTTTCCTCCCACCAAATTATAAAAGGCCATACCTTTAGGAGACGTTGCATATTGTGGATTATTCATATCACTATTGTAAGAAGCCGTGATATTGCCATCATTCGTGAAAGTTATATCTCTCAAAAACGTGGGCAACATCCATCCAAATATACCATTCACAAACCCTATCACATTCTCCGGAGCGACCTCCGTCTCACCGTATTTCACCTTTTCCTTATCTGTCGTGAAAGTAAAATGTGTAGCCATAATGCCTGCATCCAGATTTCCTACCGCCCAAGTACCCTCAATATCCGTGGCCTTATTCTTCACCGCAAGAGTCAGGTTCATTTTTCCTCCTTCAATTTTCCCGGAGACCTTCACTTCCCGGAAATCATTACTGCTCGTACCTTCCACTGCACTTCCCATGATCGTCACGGGAATCGCCAATGCCGGTTCTCCCGGAATCACGTTACCCAAGGTCAGCGTGTTACCAGATAAAGCGACACTCTTTCCACTCAATACCATCCCGTCCCTTGACAACTCCAATCCCGAATCTTTATATGTCCCATCATAATTCGGATCTTTGTCATCATCGCTACAAGCGGAAAAAAACACGACGCCTAAAATCAACAGTAATAATAATTTGTTACTCATAATCGATCATTTGTTGGTTAATAATATTTGGAATAAATTCCTAAATATTAATCTACAGCAAAGTGTGAGCCCAAGTTCCAATAAACCGCCTCTAATTCCGCAACACACCCAAATAACAAGTGTCTATTTTCGCACAAACCCACGAATCACGTCCTTACTTTTATTACCTTTGTCCCCGATTAAAACAAATAAGCATATGAAACCCCAGAATTCATCCCGTGCCAAAGCCCCACGTAGCCGAAGTTTTGAAGTACAAGAAGAAAACACGTTAATGCCTTTCCTGTTACAAGCTTTACATGACCAAAGCAGGACAACCGTGAAATCATTCCTCGCCCACAAACTCGTGCAAGTGAACAACCGTGTTACTACACAATTCGACACGCCACTCAAACCTGGGGACACGGTAACCGTCGGGATGAACAAAAACGCAGCACCTTTTCATCATCCCATGCTCAACCTCCTGTATGAAGATGAACATTTGCTTGTCGTGGACAAAGCAAGCGGGCTACTCTCCATGGGAACGGAACGGGATAAAACGAAAACAGCTTATTACATATTGAACAACTACGTAAAAAACAAAGATCCCCGGAATCACATTTTTATCCTGCATCGCCTGGATAAAGAAACTTCCGGCATCATGATGTTTGCCAAAAACAAAAAAGTTCAAGAAATCCTACAAAAGAACTGGAACGAAATGATCCGGGAACGGAAATATGTCGCCGTCATCGAGGGATGCCCGCAACCAGAACAAGGACAGGTGAAATCCTACATCAGCGAGAACAAAGCCTTGATCGTCCACTCCACCTCTTCACAAGACGGGAAATTGGCCATCACGAACTACACGACCTTAAAATCGAACCGGCAATTCTCTCTCGTGGAACTTGAATTGGAAACCGGACGTAAAAACCAAATTA
The DNA here is from genome assembly GCA_020743075.1 of Butyricimonas virosa. Lineage (GTDB taxonomy): Bacteria > Bacteroidota > Bacteroidia > Bacteroidales > Marinifilaceae > Butyricimonas > Butyricimonas virosa_A. The sequence goes on from DYVS01000312.1 coordinate 12,753, forward strand.
GGGTACATATGCAGGAAATCGGACACCCTGTTACCGGAGACCCCAAATACGGGGCCACGAGAAACCCCTTGCATCGCTTGGCCCTACACGCTTTCAAGCTTAACTTTACCCATCCCGTTACGGGAAAGGAAATGAAATTCGAGACACCCATTCCTACGAAATTTACGACCCTATTCAAGTAACTTGCGCCGTACATTCGCCGGAGTCGTAGGTATGTCTCGTTAATATATTGATCCCATTTCAAGATAAAATCAAGCACAAGTGCATCTCCCCAGAGCGTCAACGTCCCGTTGACTTTCGGTTAACTTCCCGTTGACTTACTAACGAGAGTACGGCACAACTACAGTGCAAGTAATACTCGTTACCCTAGAAGAAGGGGAATAAAAAACGGGGAACACTCCTAAAAGCATTCCCCGCTACCAGAAAATATTTTATTTAAAACAATGACTCTATCAACCGGTCATCAGCAAAGTTCGGTAGTGTCACCTTCAAATTCGGATTCGCCTCCATGGCACGTTTGATGGCAAAAACAGCTCCCTCGTTACGAGCCCAGCTACGACGGGAGATTCCGTTATTCACATCCCAGAACAACATATTCTTCAAACGTCTGTCGCTATCGGCAGAACCATCCAACATCATCCCGAAACCACCGTTAATAACTTCCCCCCAACCTACACCACCACCATTGTGGATAGATACCCAGGTTGCACCGCGGAAAGAATCCCCGATCACGTTATGAATAGCCATATCAGCCGTGAAACGAGACCCGTCATATATATTTGAAGTCTCGCGATAAGGAGAATCCGTACCGGAAACGTCATGATGATCACGTCCTAAAATCACGGGAGCAGAAATTTCCCCGGCAGCGATAGCCTTGTTAAACGCCTCGGCAATCTTGATACGACCTTCAGCATCAGCATACAAGATCCGGGCTTGCGACCCAACGACCAGGTGATTCTCCATAGCAGCCTTGATCCAACGGATATTATCATCCATCTGTTGTTGAATCTCTTTCGGGGAATGTGTCTTAATTTCCTCTAACACACGAGCTGCAATTTCATCCGTCTTCGCCAAATCCTTCGGGTCACCACTGGAACATACCCAACGGAACGGGCCGAAACCGTAATCAAAACACATCGGTCCCATGATGTCCTGCACGTACGACGGGTATTTGAAATCACCGTTCGGTTTCATGATATCAGCACCCGCACGGGATGATTCCAACAAGAATGCATTACCGTAATCAAAGAAATAAGTATCGAAACGGGCCACGCACTTATTAATAGCAGCCACGTGACGACGCAAAGATTCTTGTACTTTTTGCTTGAACAACTCCGGTTCTTCGGCCATCATCCGCTTGGACTCCTCGAAACTCACACCCACGGGATAGTACCCACCGGCCCACGGGTTATGTAATGAAGTCTGGTCAGATCCCAGCTCAACAGGAATATCTCCTTCCGCAAAACGTTCCCACACGTCCACCACGTTCCCTTGGTAAGCGATAGAAACTGTCTCTTTCTTCTCGCGAGCCACTTTCACTCGCTCCACCAACTTATCCAGATCATCAATCACCTCGTCAACCCATCCCTGAGAATGACGGGTATGCGTAGCTTTCGGGTTAATCTCGGCAGTAATGCTGATACATCCGGCAATATTCCCGGCTTTCGGCTGCGCACCCGACATACCACCTAATCCGGCGGTAATAAACAATTTACCAGCTAACCCTTCTCCATGTTTGGAAATCTTACGCCCGGCATTCAACACGGTAATCGTGGTACCGTGAACAATTCCCTGCGGACCGATATACATGAAAGAACCTGCTGTCATCTGCCCGTACTGGGAAACACCCAAAGCGTTAAAACGTTCCCAATCATCCGGCTTTGAATAATTCGGGATCACCATACCGTTCGTAACCACGACACGTGGTGCATCCTTATGCGACGGGAACAATCCCATCGGGTGACCGGAATATAGCACCAGCGTCTGCTCATCAGTCATTTCCGACAAATACTTCATTGCCAGACGATACTGAGCCCAGTTCTGGAACACCGCCCCATTTCCCCCGTAAGTAATCAACTCGTGAGGATGTTGAGCCACGGCATAATCCAAGTTATTATTCATCATCAGCATGATACCCGCTGCTTGCAGGCTCTTGTGAGGATAATCATTGATATTATGGGCATACATCTTGTAATCCGGACGGAAACGATACATATAAATACGCCCGTATTTCTCCAACTCCTCGGCAAATTCAGGAGCCAGCACGGCATGGTGTTTCGGGTCAAAATAACGTAAAGCGTTACGTATCGCCAGTTTCTTTTCTTCTTTCGTCAGGATATCTTTCCTTTTAGGGGCATGGTTAATCTCCGGTTCGTAAGCCTTCGGAGCCGGCAATTCTGCCGGAATCCCTTCCCTAATTGATTGTTGAAATTCTTGTAATGTCATTATATTATATTTTATTTCACTTCATTATCGAGGCAGATCAAGAATTAACTAGTAATCATTAATTTAATCTCTACTTTCTCCCCTTTTAGCTTTTAACTTTTAGTTTTTAACTCACCAATCAGCTGGCTAAATTAATATTTTCAAATGAAAAAAACACTATTTTTGCCTAACAATAAAACAGAAGACGACATGAATATAAGAATAGGCGACATCGTACGATTTATATCAGACAAGCTAGAGGGTAAAGTTACCGGCATCATTGATAACAACACCGTGAACGTATATTGCGACGAATACGGATTTGAAATTCCCGCATCAGTAAACAACCTAGTAGTCATTCATTCAGATAGCTACACGACCCAAACAGCGTCCGCCACGTCCATATCCGGACAGAAAAACGTGGTTATGGAATCGGCCGACACCCTTTATATCGCATTCGTCCCCGATAACTTTAATAACTTGACAGAAAGTCGGTTCGATATTTATCTCGTGAACGATACTGCTCAAACCAGCCTTTATTCCATCTCGTTTCATGACGGGGAAAAATACACCGGAATCACGGCAGGTAACTGCAATCCAAACACGACATACCTGATCGGCAATTACTCGCTCAAAGAAATAGACACGATTAAAGCGATACACGTGCAATCCGGGTTCTATCAGAAAGGTGTTCATGCTCTTAAAAACGCTATTGACACGCAAATTAAGGTTACTCCGGTAAATTTGTGCAAGGCGGGAGCTTACAAACATACCCGCTGGTTCAATGCCACCTCACTACTCCGACCACTGGACAAGGAATCCATCCTCAAAGAAGAAGGGCTAGAAACCATTCCGGAACAATTTTTACAAAAAACGCCCCATAAAACGGAAGACACGCCCCACAAGGAAACTCCAAAACAATCCAATAGCAACATCATCGAGATCGACTTGCACATTGACAAGCTACTCGACGACACGACAGGCATGACAAACAAGGATATGCTGGACTACCAGATGGACGTGTTCCACAAAACACTGGAACAATACAAACTCCGCCGGGGCCAAAAGATCGTGTTTATACACGGCAAAGGAGACGGGGTATTGAGACAACGCATCCTTTGGGAACTCCAAACCAAGTACAAACGCTTCAACCATCAAGACGCTTCTTTCAAACAATATGGCTATGGAGCCACGATGGTCACGATTAAATAATTAAAGATTAAAGGAATATCCCACGGAACAGACCCAATTTTTCCCGTAAGGAGAATACTCATCCTGTATCACGTCATAATAAAACATCACGGAGATAGAGCCTGTTCCGGTGGGAATAACTCCACCCCCGCCTACCAGCATCGTGGGAACATAACGGAAGTCTATCTTCTTCCCATACGACTTTCCCCAACTCCCCTTTAATTCCGGTTGAATTTGAAGAGCAATATATCGTACCGGATTCACCCGCCCAAATACGTTTATCCCGAGATAATTCATATCATAACGATTGGAAGAATGGTGATAATTATAACTCACCCCACCACCTGCCGAGAAAAACTCGTTCCAGCGGTATCCAATCTGAGGAGAAACATCTATACTAGTATAATCCCCAAAAGAAATCCCGCAAGAACCGCTTAATGTCCATTTTCCCACTTTCCGGGACACGGACGATTTCAAGGGGACACTCTTTTTCACTGGAGCTTTCACCACTTGACGTTTTGCCCCGGATTTATAGATCGTGTCCAATCGAAAGCCATTACGATTTTCCTGTGCATTCACCCGCCCGAAAGAAACGATTACCAACAGCAAACAAACAATGCAGTATCTCATCATCATTCATCATTTTAATGGAAAAAGCTGTTCAAAGGTACCTTCAAACAGCTTTTATTTTATTTCAAAAAAGTTCTCTTCAAAAAAAATCGCTTTATGCGTGTAATTCTCCGATGTAACGCTCCGCATCAATAGCAGCACGGCAACCGGTTCCGGCAGCAGCAATTCCCTGACGATAAGTCGGGTCCATCACGTCTCCCGCAGCAAACACACCCGGTACATTCGTCTTGCAAGACTTACCTTCGGTAACGATATACCCTTGCTCGTCGACTTCAATATATTTTTTGAACACTTCTGTATTCGGCGTATGCCCGATAGCCAGGAAGAACCCGTCAATCTTGATTTCCTTGGTAGCTTCTTCCGGAGTTCCCTTCTTGTACACCAAGCGAGCACCATCTACCCCCATATCAGATCCAAAC
>DYVS01000313.1:0-4870 GCA_020743075.1 Butyricimonas virosa
ACACGCCTGTAATCCCCCAAAAACGAGGCAATATTAACAAAAACGGTATCAAAAATAACAACTGTCGGGAAAGAGACAAAAATATGGAGACTTTAGCTTTCCCGATGGATTGAAAAAAATTCGTGATAATAATCTGGCACCCCGCAAGAGGGAACATCAAACAAGTCACCCGCAAACCAAATTTAGATAGATTCATCAACTCGTGATTATCCGTAAACATCCCCACAATTGCCGAGGGAAACAACTGGCTCAATAAAAAACCAAACGTCATAATAGAAACCCCAGCAATCAAAGCGTAGCGTAAAGTCTTACGTACCCGGTCAAAAAGAAGCGCTCCGTAATTAAACCCGATTACCGGCTGCATCCCCTGTGTCACCCCGATCTCGATCATGATAAACAAAGTCAGTACCCGATTCACAATCCCATAGGCCCCGATAGCCAAGTCACCACCATAGCGCATAAAACTGTTATTCAATATAATGACCACCGAACTGGCGCACACGTTCATCAAGAAAGGTGACATCCCGATGGAAAAAATACTCATGATAATCCGACTTTTCAATTTAAATATGCCCGGTTTAAAACGTATCGTTGTGTTCTTATTCAGATAGTGACTCACAATCCAGATTAAACCGATCGACTGGGAGATCACCGTGGCTAATGCAGCTCCCCGGATTCCCCAATCCAAATGAAAAATGAATATCGGGGCCAAAATAATATTGGCAAATACGGTCAGTAAAGAACTCAACATAGCCTTCTTCGGGTATCCCGTGGCTCGCATCACGTTGTTCAGACCGATAAAAGTAAAAGCAATCGGATTTCCTATCAAAATCATCTGCATAAAATCCCGGGCGTAAGGTAAAGTCGCCGAACTAGCCCCAAAGAAATGCAAGATCGGATCTAAGAATATCAAGGTCAATCCTCCGAAACAAAACCCGTTAATCACACATAACAACAACACGTTCCCCAAGACAGAATTCGTTTTCTCCGTGTCTTTCTGCCCGAGATAAATCGAACTGATTGTCGCCCCCCCGATACCCACCAAAGTCGAAAAAGCAATAATCAGGTTCATCAAGGGAAAAGTGATCGCTAAACCCGATATGGCTAACGGCCCCACGCCATGCCCAATAAAAACACTATCAATAATATTATACAACGACGTTACTGTCATCCCGATGATTGCAGGGACTGAATACTGTAACAATAACTTCCCGACTGGCTTTGTCTCCAAAACCTGCGATGCATTAATACTCGACATAACTCTTTATCCTCCTTCTATTAAAATAAAACACCTCTTGATGGAATGGTCGTGATTGACCCACTATTTTCAGAAATATAACCCGAATAGAGGATACAAAGATAACAAAACCCGTCGTTTATTTTAGATTTTAGATTCTAAATTTTAAATCCCAGCCACACGGGAACCACGCTTTTTAATTTCATTCTAAATTTTAAACTTTTATCGTTTGGCTCGTCTTCTAAACAAATTACCGATCCGTCCCACTCCCCAACGCAAAAGGATTGGCAAAGCAGCCTCCCACAATAAAGGTGGAATATTTTTAAACATCATTCCCAACATCGGATTTTGTTCTTCCGTTTCTTTCTTCTCGTCATTCTCGACAGGTTCTCGTCGTTTAGAAAAAAACAAAGAAGAAATTCCGGCAAACAAAATTCGCCCGGAATGATCATGTATGAACCTAAAATCCTTGTTTATCTTCTGTTCTTGTAACCGGCAACTTTCACGCAACCGACGTTGTTCCGCCATCAATAGGTCCAGCGGGGTTGGTTGTCTCTTCATTATCTTTTTCATCCTTACTCATCATTGCTGTTATAATCTCGTTCATCACCTTGGACGTGATCTTTTTCTTGAAAAACATCATAATCCCGAACAACAAGAGGTACATCCCAACCACCAACACGAATCCCAAAGCCATGCTACCCAATAATTCTCCCAAGAAAAAACCTAACGCCAGGAATAAAAATAAAATGGCAAAAAAAGCCAATAAAACCAAAACAATACCGTACGAAAAGACGGCTATTGTTTTAGCAACCCTTTCGTACGTATTTAGTTTTAATAACTCTAGCCTCAATTCCACGTAAGTTGAAACATCCTCCTTCAACTCAGTGAACGTTTTCTCGGCAATATTCTCCATAAACGATTATTTCGTTTCTGTAGCAACTTTCCCCGCAACCTTTTCAGCTACATGATTAACATCCTCGGTCACGTGTTCTTTCACATTCTCTGCCTTATTCTTTGCTTTTGAATAAACGTCCTTCACCTCTTCTTTCACCTTAGACACGGCATGATCGAATTCTTTGGCTAATTTTTTACGATTTTCAGCTACCATCAAATAACCGACAGCAACTCCTACAACAGCGCCAATCCCTAGCCCTATTAATAGATTTGAAGTCTCATGTTTCATATTCTTTATTTTTTTATGTTAGTACTCAATTTAACGAACTGAAACATGAAAAGGTTTTCTTTTTAGTGATTTTTTTACGTTTATTTCTAACGAGTGATAAAATGTATTTTCGAAGGATCATAACGCTCGGGAGCAAGCATTTGTCCATCAACCGATTTCCCGATTGCCACTACGGCAAAGGGTACGAATTCAGAGGACAAATGGAATAAAGTTTTCACTTGATGAACCCGATGCATCTGAGGATAAATTCCAATCCAAGTGGTTCCCAATTTCTCCCCGTAGGCCTGCAACATCAAGTTCTGGACACTCGCACCCAGCTCTTGGGGCCAGTTCCCCCCGTCAAGCCCAGCCTGACGGGTATTACAACAGACCAGTATCGCAACTGGGGCTGTTCTTAGAGCAAGTCCTTCCGGTAAAGTCCCGGCCAATACATCAAGATACTCCCGCTCCTCGATCACGAAAAATTCCCAAGGACGGCGATCCTTAACCGAAGGTGCGTACATGGCTGCTCTCAACAAACGCTCGATTGTCTCCACACACACCTTATCCGGGGCATAATTTCTCACACTACGACGTCCCACTATGGCTTCATTCACGGAAGCCATATCCGTGAACTTCTGACTACACATTTCCGTTGCCAATTCCCGAACTCTCGGGATAATCCTCTCAAAATGCCCACTTCCTTTATGAACAGCCAGCAAATCTTCATTTTCCCATGTTTCTATGATCATTAACACGTTATTCAAACGACTATTTTCAAGAATCTCGTACCCAATACACCCCTTTTCCTGTCTTGACAATTCCGACATTTCACGCAAAAGTCCCACGACTTGAGCGCGAACTTCGCTCTTCACCTCGATTGTAACATTTATCCTAATCATACATTCAAATTTTGAAATTGCATATTTGTCCCCGCCGCCCTTTATTCATAAAAACAGTCAAAATTATAAAAGTTAGAGGACTTTTTAATAACCAAAATGTACTTTTATTCGTAAATAACATAAACTTTAAAAGAAAAATAGAAGATGAAAACAAAACAAGCTTTCAAAAAGATATGGATAGTTGCCCTTCTGGTCACAACAATTGGGACATTGTGGGCTCAACAACAAACATCGAAAGAGAAATTCTCCCTCCCACCTTTACCTTACGAAATGAATGCCCTCACTCCCGTTATCAGTGAAGCCACCATAAAACTACATCATGGTAAACATCTGAAAACTTACATTGATAACCTGAACAAATTGATCGTGGGGACACCATTCGAAAATTGTGATCTCGAAACCATTGTCAAGAACTCCACCGGGGCAATATTCAATAACGCCGCACAAGCGTTAAACCATATTATCTATTTCAACTCTTTCTCCCCGAAAGCGGAACACACCCCATCAGGAGCACTGCTTTCAGCCATTGAGAAAGAATGGGGTTCATTCGATAATTTCAAAAAAGAATTCACAACAGCTGCCACCTCGTTATTCGGGTCTGGATGGGTATGGCTCGCAAAAGATAAAAAAGGGAAATTATACATTTTGTCCGAAAATAACGCCGGGAACCCTATCACGAAAGGTTACACCCCAATACTGGGAATCGATGTTTGGGAACACGCCTACTACCTTGATTACCAGAATCGCCGTCCGGAACACATTGAAAAACTATGGACAATTATAGATTGGAGTACTATCGGGGCCCGTTACAAGTAGCCCAAAATATTAAAAATAAACAGTCATGACATTTTCACGAACAAACATCTATATTTGTAAGTTTTAAAAAAAGAACAAATAATGATAAACCCATTAGATATTATTCGTAAATATTACATGTTGGATTCCCTCGCCGGGCAATCCCTCCTCATACATAGCCAACTTGTTCGAGATAAGGCACAATCACTGGCTATCCGACATCCCGAAATGGATCTGGATATACCCTTCATTCAAGAGGCTGCCATGCTCCACGACATAGGGATTTTTCTCACGAAGGCCCCAAACATCGGTTGTTTCGGAGAACATCCCTACATCTGCCACGGTTACCTAGGTGCCGATCTGCTACGCACGGAAGGTCTTCCGCGCCATGCCCTTGTATGCGAACGACATACCGGGGCTGGTATATCACTCGAAATGATCAAAAAGAATCATTTACCTTTACCTCAACGGGACATGCTTCCTGTCACTCTCGAAGAAAAACTAATTGCTTTTGCCGACAAGTTCTATTCGAAGACCAATTTAACGCGAGAAAAGAAACTAGGTAAGATCCGGGCAGAAATGGCCTTTTATGGCGAAGAAACTGCCGCTCGTTTCGAAGAATGGTGTGAACTTTTTCTTTAAAATATGATCTAATTTTTACAACTTTCACCCGTATCATCACGTATTTTACTCGTAATTAAATACGTGATGCGGTTATGGAAGATTTAAACAATTGGATTATAGCGACCAATGATTTCATCTGGACCTATA
>DYVS01000314.1:0-6637 GCA_020743075.1 Butyricimonas virosa
TTAATGTTGAAGCCCGCGATTTATTAAAAAAGGGTGTTGACGAATTGGCTAATGCAGTGAAAGTAACGCTTGGCCCAAAAGGACGTAACGTGGTAATCGAGAAAAAATTCGGTGCCCCGCATATTACCAAAGATGGTGTTTCCGTGGCAAAAGAGATTGAGCTTTCTGATCCGTATGCAAACATCGGGGCACAAATGGTAAAAGAAGTGGCATCCAAAACAGGTGATGATGCCGGAGATGGAACTACAACCGCAACGATCTTAGCTCAATCTATCATCAACGTGGGATTGAAAAACGTGACTGCCGGAGCGAACCCGATGGATTTGAAGAGAGGTATCGACAAGGCTGTTGCTGAAGTAGTGAAAAATTTGGAGAAACAAAAAGAAGCTGTTGGTGAAAACTATGACAAAATCCGTCAAGTTGCTCGTATCTCTGCCAACGGTGATGACAATATCGGAGCATTGATCGCTGAGGCCATGGAAAAAGTGACCAAAGAAGGCGTGATCACGGTAGAGGAAGCCAAAGGTACTGAAACCGAAGTAAAAGTGGTTGAAGGTATGCAATTCGACCGCGGCTACATTTCTCCCTATTTCGTAACAGACACGGAGAAAATGAACGCAGAATTCGAGAAACCTTACATCCTGCTTTATGACAAGAAAGTTTCTACGATGAAGGAACTTCTTCCGTTGCTGGAACCGGTCGCTCAAGCCGGACGTGCTTTAGTAATCATCGCAGAAGATGTTGAAAGTGAAGCATTAGCAACTTTAGTTGTAAACCGTTTGAGAGGTTCTTTGAAAATTGCAGCCGTGAAAGCTCCCGGATTCGGAGATCGTAGAAAAGAAATGCTGGAAGATATTGCCATATTGACAGGTGGTGTCGTGATCTCTGAAGAGAAAGGCTTGAAACTGGAAACGGCCACGATCGATATGTTAGGATGCGCTGACAAGATCACGATCGACAAAGAGAACACCACGATCGTGAACGGTTGCGGTTCAAAAGAGGCTATTGCAGAACGTGTAAATCAAATCAAGAAATTGATCGAACATTCTACTTCTGACTACGATAAAGAAAAATTACAGGAAAGACTGGCTAAATTAGCCGGAGGAGTTGCCGTACTTTACGTGGGTGCCGCCTCTGAAATCGAAATGAAGGAGAAAAAAGATCGCATCGATGATGCATTGAGCGCAACTCGTGCCGCAATTGAGGAAGGCATCGTTCCCGGAGGTGGTGTGGCTTACATCCGTGCTATCGAAAGTCTTGAAAAAATGAAAGGTGAGAACGAAGACGAAACCACCGGTATCGAAATTATCAAACGTGCTATCGAGGAACCGCTTCGTCAGATTGCCGCTAACGCCGGAGTAGAAGGAGCCGTGGTTGTGAACAAGGTAAAAGAAGGCAAGAAAGATTTCGGTTACAACGCCCGTACAGGTGTTTACGAAAACTTGATGAAGACCGGAGTTATCGACCCGAAGAAAGTAGCGAGAGTTGCCTTGGAGAACGCCGCTTCTATCGCCGGAATGTTCTTGACCACCGAATGTGTTTTGGTCGAGGAAAAACAAGAAAATCCTGCTCCTGCAATGCCGCCGATGGGTGGAGGAATGCCGGGAATGATGTAATCATTGAGGAATTTAGATAAAAAAAAGCCCCTTTTCGGGGCTTTTTTTATTTACTTTATATACCTTTACGACCGCAAATTCAATTTATTACAATAACATGATTTTATGAATTACACGATTCTCGATTTCTTGCAGTTGATCGGATCATTGGGTGTGTTCCTCTTCGGTATGAAGATGATGAGTGAGGCCTTGCAAAAGGTAGCGGGTAACAAAATGAGAACCATCCTCGCCGCAATGACATCCAATCGCGTGAAAGGTGTGATTACAGGTTTGTTAATCACGACCATCATCCAGAGTTCTTCAGCTACCACCGTAATGGTTGTCAGTTTTGTGAATGCCGGTTTACTCGATCTTATCGGTTCTATCGGGGTTATCATGGGAGCCAACGTGGGAACCACGTTCACGGCATGGTTAATCTCCATCCTAGGATTTAAGATCAGTATGGTCAGTCTTTCTCTTCCCTTGATCGGGTTGAGCCTACCGCTGCTTTTCTCGGCAAAACGGATGCGCAAGAGCTGGGGGGAATTAATTATCGGTTTCGGACTTCTATTTATCGGTCTGAACTTCCTGCAGGAAAATATGCCGAATATTCATGAAAATCCAGAGATCCTAAACTTCTTACATAATTACACGGATTTAGGGTACGGTTCTTATATCCTGTTCATGCTTATTGGAACAGCTCTGACCATACTGATACAATCATCATCTGCCACGATGGCACTAACTCTAGTCATGTGTGCTAACGGCTGGATCGGGTTCGACATCGCAGCTTCCATGGTCTTGGGAGAAAACATCGGTACCACCATCACGGCGAACCTTGCTGCCATGGTTGCCAACACGACTGCCAAAAGAGCCGCTTTCGCTCATTTCTTGTTCAACCTCTTCGGGGTCATGTGGGTTCTGTCCATATTCCCGTTATTTCTAGGCTGGGTGGCACAATTGAGTATTTACTTGGGAATTGGAGATCCGTTTACAAGCGTAGGTTCAGTTCCAGTAGCGCTATCGTTGTTCCACACGTGCTTTAACGTGGCCAACGTGCTTATTTTGATCTGGTTTACCAAGGTCATTGCAAAACTCGTTACCCATATTATCAAATCCAAAGAATCGGCAGACGATGCCTTCACGTTGAAACATATCAAAATCGGGTTATTATCTACTCCAGACGCATCTTTGTTCCAAGCAAAACAAGAGATTTCTCACTATGCGAAGAACACATTGGATATGTATCGCCAAGTAGTGGAATGTCTGCATACTCCTACGAAAGAATTCGAAAAGAAATTCAATAAAATCGACAAACTGGAAGACGAGAGTGACGTAGTGGAAGTAGAAATTGCAGACTACCTGACGAAAGTATCGGAATCCAAATTGTCCACGGAAAACTCGCAACGGGTCAGAGCCATGTTCAAGATCGTGTCGGAAATCGAAAGTATCGCCGACTCGTCATTGAACGTTGCCAAAGCTGTTGGACGGCGGAATGAACAAAACGTGGAATTCCCCGAATTCATTGACGAGAAATTACGACACATGATGGCTATCGTGGACGAGGCCCTCGTGGTCATGTGTGCTAACCTCACGATTGAATACAAGGACGTGAAGGCAAAGAAAGCTTACGAAGTAGAGCAAACAATCAATGATTACCGGACGATCCTACAACAGGAACACTTGACAGCAATCGAGGAAAAGAAATATGATTATGCCACGGGTATTATATACAGTGATATTTTCTTCGAATGCGAGAAGATCGGAGACTATGCGATTAACGTAACCGAAGCAATCAAAGAAATCGGGGCAGACAATTAATGAATTGAAAATGGAGAATTGAAAATTGAAAATGAGACAATCAGCATTCAACTTTTAGTCTTTAGTTTTTAGCTTTTAGTTTTTAACTTATACATATAACATGGCACAAGAAGATATTTTTAAAAAGCTGGTAGCACACTGTAAAGAATACGGATACGTGTTCCAGTCATCAGAGATATATGACGGGCTGGCAGCAGTGTACGATTACGGACAATACGGGGTTGAACTGAAAAATAATATCAAAAAGTACTGGTGGGACTCTATGGTGCTGTTACACGAGAATGTGGTGGGACTGGATTCTGCCATTTTTATGCACCCGACGATCTGGAAGGCTTCCGGACATGTGGATGCTTTCAATGACCCGTTGATTGATAATAAAGATTCAAAAAAGAGATACCGGGCGGACGTACTGATCGAGGATCATCTTGCCAAATACGATGACAAGATCGAAAAAGACGTAGCCAAAGCAAGAAAAAGATTCGGGGAAAAGTTTGACGAAACATTATATCGCCAGACAAACCCGCAAGTACTGGAAAATATCCGAAAAAAGGAAGAACTGACAGCCAGAATGGCAAAGGCATTGAATGACAACGACCTGGTTGAACTTCGCCAAATTATCATTGACAACAAGATTGTTTGCCCTATATCCGGGACCTGCAACTGGACAGAAGTGCGCCAATTCAACTTGATGTTCTCCACGGAAATGGGGTCAACAGCCGAAGGTGCCAGCAAGATATACCTGCGCCCCGAAACAGCTCAAGGTATTTTCGTGAACTTCTTGAACGTCCAGAAATCCGGACGTATGAAGATTCCTTTCGGTATCGCCCAGATCGGTAAAGCTTTCCGTAACGAAATCGTGGCACGTCAATTTATCTTCCGGATGCGTGAATTCGAGCAAATGGAAATGCAATTCTTCGTACGCCCCGGCAGTGAACTTGACTGGTTCAAGAAATGGAAGGAGACCCGCATGAGCTGGCATCAAGCGCTGGGATTCGGGCCAGAAAAATACCGGTTCCATGATCACGAGAAACTGGCGCATTACGCGAATGCAGCCACGGACATCGAGTTCCGTTTTCCATTCGGATTTAAAGAAGTGGAAGGTATCCATTCCCGCACGGACTTTGATTTGAAACGTCACCAAGAGTTCTCCGGGAAGAAAATACAATACTTCGATCCGGAGTTAAACGAATCATACGTACCTTACGTGATCGAAACGTCGATCGGCGTGGACCGCATGTTCCTGCAAATCCTTTCTGCCGCTTACACGGAAGAAGAAATTGCGAAAGAAGACGGATCTAAAGATTCACGGGTTGTATTAAAATTACCCCCAGCCTTGGCTCCAATCAAGTTGGCCGTGATGCCACTCGTGAAGAAAGACGGGCTACCCGAAAAAGCAGAAGAGATTATGAAATTGTTGAGATTGGACTTCAGATGCCAGTACGACGAGAAAGATTCTATCGGTAAACGCTATCGCCGCCAAGACGCCATCGGAACCCCGTTCTGTATTACCATCGACCACCAGACACTGGAAGATAACGCAGTCACCATCCGTTACCGGGACACCATGGAACAGGAACGCGTGGCTATCGACCAATTACATGATATCTTGAGAAAAAAGACGGATCTTCGGGAAATTCTGAAAGAAGTCAAAATATAATGCTGGAGTGATTTCCGATTCCGCTATTCATAATCTTTTTTAATCACAGAATCGGGAATCACTCCATCTAAAATCATAAAATCCACTATCTCCTTAACTTTTACTTTTCCTTCCCCGTATATAGTGTTACTAAATTAACCAATTAATTTGTAACGCTATGAAAAAATTGACATTGCTATTGTTGATAGCCATCTCTTGTGGATTCTACACGGGGGTACGAGCGCAAGTCAACGTGACTTCCGTCTCGGAAAAAGATGATGCGGACAACTTCTACAAAATGATGAAAGAGGCTTTTCCACTATCATTCAACGACCCGGCATCTCCAAGATTCGTGTTTTTCAACAAGAATAAAAACTTCGTTTTCGGTGTGGGAGGATTCGTGCAAGTACAGGGGATTTACGACTTTAACGGAGTTCCCAATGACAATTATTTTACCACGAACACCATCGCTCTCAAAGGAGAACAATCCGGGGGTAGGTACGGAATTTCAGTCGGACAGTCCCGCCTATTCTTCAAATTAGTCGGGGACACGGATGTCGGTAGACTGGTTACTTACATGGAAATGGAATTCGAGGGAAATCAGAGTACCCCCATTCTAAAACAAGCTTTTATCAAATTTAAGGGTTTCACGATCGGTAAGACATGGAGTACATTCTGTGATATTGCCGCAGGACCGGCCACGGTGGACGAGGAAGGTCCTTCCAGCGAGGTGGCATTACGCCAGCCGCAGATTCGTTACACGTATGATTTTACTGACAAGCTGGAGGCATCCTTGGCATTGGAGTACGTGGAGCCATCCTACACGGAAGGAGAATTTACCAAGTACATCAACCAACGGATTCCGGACATCCCGATCAACGTGAAGTACAGTTTTAAAAACGGGAGTCACCTGCAAGCGGGAGCCGTGTTGAGAAATATGTATTATAAAGACGAAGTTGAGGATAAAGACCGGATCGTTACCGGCTGGGGAGCCTCGTTGAGCGGTATCTGGCAATTTGCCGAAAACACATCCCTCTGCTTCCAAGGAGTGTACGGGAAAGGAATCTCCAATTACATACAGGACATTTCCGGTACGGGGCTTGACCTCGTTCCCAGTGCCACGGCAGGAGGGAAATTGAAAGCTTTTGGTGCATGGGGTGGCTACATGGGATTCTCTCACAACTGGAGCAAGGTGCTGACATCAAACATCATGTACAGCTACGCCCGGGTCCTTGATCGCTACGGGATGCCCGCAACATCATACAAATACGCACAATACGCCGCCGCCAACCTGTTCTGGGATTTCAGTGAATACGGTTCTTGCGCCATAGAATACGTGTTCGGTCGCCGGAATGACTTCAACAAAGATTACGGTAACGCCAGCCGTATCAACACGATGATACAGTACCGGTTCTAAAATCAGCACCAAGAAGTACGAATATATTTTAATCGGGAAAGGAGGTGTGTCAAAATGCACACCTTCTTTTTTTATGCACAAAACCCCGACTTTCACAAGCAGGGGCTTTGTTATTACCTAAAGATATTGTATCTTTAAGCATACAATTTATACTATGCCAAAGATACA
>DYVS01000315.1:0-16779 GCA_020743075.1 Butyricimonas virosa
AGATTAGGGAATTAAAGACACCGCTGAAACAGGCGCAGAAGGAGTCTGCTATCTGTCGCTGATAACAGATGCCTATTCCCATAAGATAGTCGGATGGGCTGGATCCTACCTTGAAAACAACATATCCCTAGGAAGCCCTTAAGATGACATTGTCGACAATAGATGACACCACGGCGAGAATTCAAGGAAGGTCAATATCTAAATCCTAACCAATAGATTTGGCAAAACTGATCGCATAAAGTCCGATTTTATTTAAGAATTTCGGACATTTTATCGTTATATTAATAGGGGAACCGTATCTTTGCACTATGAATCATAGTGAATTATGAAGACAATACTAACAAAGGAGATACGGAATATCATAGACAAGAACGAACCTAATAAGCTTTATATGGTGAGTGATTTTGCCCATCTGAATAATGACGGGTTGGTTACTCGTGCGCTTTCTCGACTGGAGAAAGAGGGTATGCTCATACGTCTTTCACAAGGTCTATATTTATATCCATTACGAAATAAATTCGGTGTGCTTCGCCCGTCCATTGAAGGCTAAAGGAGTTTGGACTATTAGAATGTTGTAAGGTCATAGTCCCGGAGACATCTGTCAGTGACCTTGACCCTGTAGTCCTGTTTGTCGAGTATGATTCGGTGTTGCAAACAGAAATGCAATATATACCTGAACGAGTCAAGATTGAAATAAGCTGCCGCTCTCTCATGGAACCGTCGGAAGAGGTAGAAATGCGTTCGATGATAGAAGATGCCTATCCGAGTGAAGAATTTTCATTGCCGATATTTACAATTCCTACCGTAGTACCGGGACGTACATTTTTGGAAAAAGTCTTTCTGTTGCATGAGGAGTTTAACCGCCCGAACGGCTGTACACATATCGAACGCATTACACGACATATGTATGACATTGTGAAGATGATGGATAAACCATTTGTAATGGAAGCGATGCAGAATACCCAATTATACGAAGATATTGTGGCCCATCGTAAAAAGTTCTCTGCATGGAGTGAGTTAGATTACACGACTCATCTTCCACATACAATATCTTTTCTTCCTCCTGCAAGCATAAAAAATGTTTTACGTGAGGACTATAAGCAGATGAAAATCGGCTTCATTTATGCAGATGCTCCCTCTTTCGATGAGATTATGGAGCGGTTACGAGATTTACAGGACAGATTCAGAGCATTGAAATGGGAAAAATAATCGTTGACAGTATGGCAAACATTAATGTTGACATCAACGAAACGGAAATATTCAATCTCTATTTGGTAGTTTGGTAGCCAACTCCCCCTGTGCAAGGGGGAGTTGGAGGGAAATCTTGATAGGGACGATTTCCCCTCTCTCTGGTTGCAATTACTTTCTTTGTTTTTGGAAAGTCGATTTGAATTTTATTACTTTCCGGGTATCAAGGTGTCTTCGTTCTTTCGTGTAGACGTTATAACTTATTCGCGGCCCTCGCTCTTGGGTATAGAACGAACCGAACCCCATGAACGTGACCCGTTTCCCGGCCTGTATGGCCTCGGAAATGCAGTCGATCGTGGCTTGTAAAGTGGCGTGAACGTCCTTCTTCTTCAATCCGGTGCGTTCTGCGATAAGTGTTGTAAGTTCTCGTTTATTCATATTCTATTGTTTCTTTTGTTAGTCGATATCTTGTACGCAACGTACACCGCCGATCTCATTGGAGTTATTGTGTAATAAATAGAATACCCCTCCCTCGTTTTTAACAGAGAAGCCTATACGGTCACCGCCCACGGGATTGAAACTGAAACTGCTTTTGGCGAAATGGTCTGTTAATGGCCACGAGGTACTATTTCTAGGCATTTTAGAATACATCAGAGCTAGTTCTCTTTGGTTGGGCACTCGCCATCCCGCGGGGCAAACGGGGTTTATTCCTCCAGGTTTCGAACGTGCAATGACAGTTTGCCAACTTAAATTGTTCCCGTGTGTTGTCGAGTTTATTTTGAAAGCCTTCCAGGGCTTGTTGTAGCCGCGCACGTCACGTTCGTTGTGATCGTCCAGTTCTTCCGAGGTTTTGAATCCCCGTATGGACTTAGCGTCCAAGCGAGTTAACGTGATGGTTCTTGTCGCTTCGTCGTAAGTGGCAAAGTCGTCAGGTCGCACCTCTTTGGCTGCATTTTTCGGTATTCCCAGGTTTCTGACACACCTGTAATAAACGATCGCACCGTCTATTGCTCCTGCTCCGGTTAATTTTCCGATGGAAGACCCCTCGGAAGACCATAATATGTCCGGATTATCCCTGTATATATAATAGCCACTGATGAGGCCACCAGTCCAACTTCTATTTTTTTCAAGCACCGTACTACTTGCGTACCATTGCAGGCTTTCCTCCCATGTGCTCCGTTTATACAATCTGGCTTGAGGGTCAAAGGAGTTTTCTCCGATCCACAAGTCCGTGAGCTGGTTGATACTAGCAAGATACCATTGCACTTCATTCTCGTCGATCTGTCCGTCCCCGTCCATATCCCGGTTAAGGCGCATACATTTGTATTTGGCAGCATTATAGGCGGTTTGCATTTCCCACTTGGCGGCATTTATATAGGTATCCCACTCTTCTGAACCCGAACTTGCCATCCACATATTGATCGTGTTCGCACGACCGTTATCTTTGTCATTGTACGTGCGATTGTCTTTTGTGGTTGTTGTTTCGAAACGGTAGCGGTTTTCGTCTTGTATCATTTCGGTACCCCATGCCGTGAAGTTTTCGGCGGCTTCCTTGTTGTACATGGTTTGAATGGATGCCTGCCTGATGGAGTACAGAGCGGTGGTTTTTGTACTCATGTGGTCTGCGCTGTATTTAAGGTTAGACAGGATGTTGAGTACTCTTTTCTCCGTGTTGACAAATTTTTTCCATAACCCGTTTTCCTCGGTTTCCGTGGTATTTTCAGGATTCACCTCGTAATAGAAATCTTTCAAAAAAGTGGTAAACACGATTTCATCTGCACTGTCGAATAGGGTGCCCGAGTTAGTGCCGTTATCGGTATACCTGCGTTTGCACTCCTTCAATATGTTTATCAGTTGTTTGATATTTAACATTTTATCGTTTCCCGTGTTGATGTCCGCCATGTATTTGTCTAACGGGTGCGTGTTGCCGGTTACTGCTAATTCGGCATCCGTGTACACCCCGTTGTCCCCTTTGTATTTCTCGAAGTCTCCATTATACGTGGTTCTTGTTTTTGTGTTAATACGGAAACATATCCATTCGTAATCCTTTGGATTCTCATTTTCTGCTCCTTTGGAAAAAGGGGTGGAAATGTTCCACGTCAGCGACTGGTCGATGTCACTTTGATGGAAAACGGTCTTGAAGACTTCGTTATGCGCATCGAATTCCAGAACTTCTTTGGCAAGCACAACATCACCCTCGCTTCCGGGGGATGGTTCTCCTTGTGTCGTTGATTCCACTTCCACGATAATGTCATCCACGCTCACGATCTTCACGTTGTAGGTGTAAAAGTGATTCCGGAGGCTGTTATAGTCATTCACGCCGGTTACAGCCCCGAGATGAACGGTATACGTCACGTCTGCCGAAACTTCTTTGCCGGAACCTATTATATAGTGAATATTTCCCCTGAATTTCACGTGTGTGGCTCTCTCGTCGGCGTATTCGTACGCACCGTTTGTCACGGAGCCGTCGCTGTTAGGCATTTTCTCCTGTTTCTCGCGCAACGCATATTGCCCAGCATATGTTCCCACCGCAGGAATTGTTTTTCTGGGGTTTACTTTGTTTTCGGGGACATAGAACGCGAAGGTGTTGGTGTTCGTTGCCGTGATTTCAAAGTTGTTCCAACTGCTGTTAAAATAATTACCCTCGAATTCAAATTGTCCTTGCACCTCGGTCGGGAGCACGTTCACGATTTGGGGTACTGTCACGACCTGCCAGTCGAGCGGGGTGAAGGTCACCCCCTCTGCTGTCGTCACGTTGAAACGGATTTTGGCGTCCACTCTCTTCAAGGGGACATTTACCGGGTTGGTGGTGTTAGCAGTTAAGTCGGCAGTTGTCGTTCCGCTCATCAGGAATTGGGACCCCCTCTCGATGAACCAGTCTTGCATACGGGAAGTCAATGCCAGTAAATCGGGTTGCGTGGTTATCGCCTCCAGGTCCGCTGTCGTCAGGTCGAAAATCGCCGTGTTGATATTGGCTATGACGGCTATGGTTTTATCGCTCCCGGCAGGGATGTCTTTTATCTCGATTTGATACGTGTTCTGTTGGTTGATCCCGTCGTAAAATCGTCCAAACACTTTTGTCCCATCCTGGTTGAAGATAAACACGTAAGCATTTTGTATCCGTCGTTCTTCCTCGTCACTCGACACGGCTCTCGACATATTGTTCGAGGTGTTGAACTTCAATTTTAACGCCGCACTTCCGCTACTTTCTTCCGAGCCGAATTTATCGTCCCGACAGGCAGTTAAAACGAAACTCAAAACACATAACAGGTATATATACTTTTTCATATCTTCTTTTATTTGAAATCGGGCATATTAACAGTTTTTGGGGTCCACTCTTCTACCGAGCATGTTAGCGTGACATCTGCCAAGGCAGAAACGAGGATGTTTATTGAATAGCGTTTTCCCGCTTCCAGCTCGTTTTTTATAAGGTCGCTTAGCGGGGCGTTTTTGGTTACGGTCTTGGTTTCTCCCGCGGCAAGCGTGTAGACCACCGTTACCGTGATTTCGTCACCTGCGTCTATGCCTTGAGGCAATAGCAACAAGTGCGAGTCGGCAGGGGAGATGGAAAGGTAATCCGATGCTGTCGTCGAGATATCCGTGTTCTCTAGCAGGTTGTTATCGATGGCGAGCGTGTAGGATTTGTCGGTGGCGTCGGCGGTTACCGTCCACGAGAATGTTCCCGGGGTGTCGCCGTAAGCGAAGTCGGCTTTGTTTTTCAGTTGCCCGAAGGTGATGGATGTCACTTTCACCGGAAGCTCGCGTGCGGCTGTCATTTTGGCCTGGAACACCACGCAGGCGAGCGTGTGCTTGAACGCCAGAGTCAGTTTTCCTCCGGCGGGTACGTCCGCTTTCGTTTGATCGATCAGGGGGACGGACACCAGCAGGTCCCGTTGTTTCGTCACGTCATCCGGTACCGTGTAAGCCAGTTGGGGATACCCCTCTGTAGAAGGGGTTGAACTTAAAGAGGTGTACGAATCTCCTTGGTTCGCATAGGGTGAATAAGCGAAAAATGACAATGTCCCGCTATTCGGCCAGAACATGAGAGGCTCGTACGTCCATTGGTTACTTGTCTTTCTCACTTGAGTGTTGCACATGAAATTCGGGGTACTTGACACCGGATTAAAAACATCGGCTGTGTAGTAGGCGTATACACCGAAATCTTGTATATTGTCGTTCCTTGTTTCGCTTCCTCGGGCTTGATTAGCTTGGATGAAGGATTCGTGGAATGGCGTGGCGACGAAATCTATTCTGTCACTTTCGTTAACAAGTTCCGGGTTACTTTTGTCGCACGATGTGAACGCGATCAGTAATGCAGCCGACAATAAAATGTATTCTCTTCTTTTCATCGTTTGACTTTTTGAGTTTTTACTAGTACCCGGGGACGGACATTCAACCGCCACCGGGTGAGCCGTTAGGCTAGTGGTTGTAGAATATTTGTACCTTATTTGGGTTCAATGACACCACCATCAGCAGGTTGCCATTCTTCAACCTCGGTTGCGAATTCGATAGGGAACAAAACACCATCACCGGCTCCGAACAGCAAGTTGTAAGTAACTTTCTTGTTTCTTTGCCAAATTTGAGTAGCTTCTCCACCTTCCTCCGCAGGGAGTGCACTGGAAATTCCAACTGTGATGGGAGCAAATGCCTCAGCGTCACCATGTAAGTAGATTTTGGTTGTCCCATCAGCAAGTACTTGGTAGATTTTGCAAGAGATTGTCAGGTAGGCTCCTGTGTTTTCCGCTGTTCCGTCACCTGCCACGAATTCTTGAGGTAACAACATCAAAGCATTATTTGCATTTCCGATTTCGGTATAGGGATTTGCTTCGGTACCATCAGTATAATCTCCCGTTACCGCATCTGAAGTAACCGTATATTTCGCGGTTGCATCACCGGTTAATGTCCACGCAGCATCATCTATTTGGTTGCTTTTCATGGTTAAACTTCCCGAGTTTTTCAAGTTATGAATCTGGATACCGTTTGCTGCTATATCCACCTTCAAGTTCGTGGTTTTAGTCCCGACCTTGAAATGCACCTGGGTTAAGGCGTGCTTGAATGGCAGGGTTACGCTGTTTTTGTCTGTAGGTTTTGTTTGCTCAAGAGCCGATGCGTACATCAGATCCACTTGTTTTGCTTCCTCGGCAGGCACGGTGTACTCTAGCGTCAAGCCGTTTGCCTTATCGAACGTTTTAGTCGTGATGGAAGGATGATTATACGGGGCGTAAGCGTAAAAATCAAGCGTTTCGTCCTTCGTGGGCCAGTACGCTTGATCGGAAGTATTCGCATATGTCCATTTTGTACCATCGGATATAATCTCGATACCTTCAGTGGTGATTCCCATGTACGGGGAGGTAACCCCCTCGGTGTTGATAAATGCGGTTACACCGAACGTGTTGCCCTTTGTCAAGAATTCGCTATTGTCATCCACCGGGTTACCTCTCGATATGTTCTTATAGGTCGAGAACCCGATCAGGTTTCCTTCCTTGTTGATTTCCGAATCAACGACGTCGCTTTTCGCACAACCGGTAAGCATGGCTACCGCTGTTAGTGCGTACAATAAGTTTTTCTTCATGATAAAACAAATTAAAAAATTAGTAAATATTTATTCTAAACTTAAATTGGTAATTCCGTTTCAATCTCTTCCCACTCCTCGATGTCGGGGTCGAACACCCCGTCGCCGTTACCGATAGCTTCCGGGAGAGTGATTTCCGCCCTGATCTTGTGAACACGTTGGGTCTCGTCGTGCGACGTTTTTATCAAGTCCCGCACATCCAGCGTGACGGTATGGGTTTCCCCGTTCACCAGCACGAAGTGCATGACGAGTTGGTGCCTATTGACGCAGGCGTCGTTCTCCTGTTCCGGCCCGAAGGAAACCAGTTTTTTCGATATCGTGCCCACCTTGTGGTTGTCGGGATCCATGCGTTTGTTATTCAGCACGAACTCGTGCGTGACGCTGTTCCCGTATTTGGACGCCGTTTCCATGTTCACGCCCTCGCACATGGCCGTCAGGTGGGAACGCGGAGCCCCTGCCGCCGACGTGATGTTCGTCACCTTGATCTCGATGTCGATCAATTCCGTCCGCCGTTCCGGGATGACCTCGACGGTGCGGCTTATCTCGTACGCCCCCGCCGCCGGTTTTTCCTTGAAATAGTGGATGTCTCGCGGGGAGATCTCTATCTCCTTTGCGAGCGCGCTCGCAAGGATATCACATTCCGTCAGGTAGGCGCTTCTGGTTGTCCCTTCCGCTTTCGAGAGAAGGCTGGAGTATAGCGGTTCTTCGTTAGCCGCCAGGCAGGCTTTGAATGTCGACAGGTTGTCGATATCCGTGAAGTTGATTGCCGCCAGCTCCTCTTCCGTGTTGTTGACGAGCAGCAGGTCGAATTTTCCCACGGGGAGGGCGATGTCTATCGTGTTGGGGTCACTGCATACCCGGCATTTGCCGACAGCTTTCCCGTTCTTGCGGTCAAACACGTAGACCGATATCCCGTTCGGTTCCAGTTGTGCCGGCTGCCAGTTGACATTCAGGCGTACGAACCCGTGTTCTTCCGTGGCGTAATACAGCCTGTCTCTGTCGCAAGAAGAACAGACAAGAGCGAAACAAAGCCCCGCGATATAAGCTATATTTCTCATTTCACACCTCCTTCTTTCTTTACTGTTTTTTTGTTTAACAACCACACGAGTGAAATTTTCGCAGACGTGGGCCCGAACCATTGCCGTCTTTTGACTTCCCATGGATACCTGAAAACTTTAATGTCCCCGTGCATCGTGTCGTTCGCTTTATCATATTTCTTACTATCTCTTTGCAAATAACCCACGCCGAGACTGTACTCCATGCGGAAGCATTTGCCGATCTTGTGGGCGTAGGCTCCTTGGATTCCCGCATCGAAGAAATCACCCTGTTCCCCGTCTTTGTCGAAAAATTGCAGGTCGTATTTCCCGGCTCCCCCGTACAATCCAATATTCCATCCCGTGAGCACGTCTCTCGCGTCGCGGTCCCCGAGCCAATACTTCACCGTAGCGTGTCCCGCCAGTAGTTGCATCGTCCAGTCAGCTCGCGAGGCTTTCCACCACGGGAATATGCCTTCCGCCGCTACCGACCACCGTTTCCCGACGGGTACCTCTATCTCCAGGTTCACGGCTGAAAGCGCATCATAGAGTAAATTCGTTTTAATGGCGAACAAAGGTTTCGTGATGATCACCGGGGTTGAAGATGTCACGGGTTCCGGTTCCCAGGGAGGGGTGAGCACTTTTTCTTCTTCCTTTTGCACCTCTTTTGGCGTTTCTTTGACCGGTTCACGCTTGTAATAAATCACGCAAACAGCTCCTGCACGTAATTGTGGCAGAAAATTTTTCTTTATATAACGCCAGGGTTCCCCGTTTGCCAACGTTTTGATTAACCATTCCTTAGCCCCGTTTTCACGGTTGGAGTTTATGATGGAAATTAATTTTTCACGATACGGGATATTTTTATCCGTTTCGATCATGCGTTTAAAATCAGTCCAATTTTCACCCGTGTATAGTGCCCGAATTAATTTATTTTTAATCATTGGGTATTTCCCCGTAATGTAAGTTTTGACACTCTCTGCTCGTTTTTTCGACAAGTTTAGATTATAGACTTCATTTCCGTCGGGAGATGAGGATGCTACGATTATAATTGAATCTAGATTGGATATGATTAATTTGTTTTTAATTAATTCGTCCAGTTTTTTCAACGATTTGCTGTTCCCCATGTACGTGCTGTCCAAAATAGCCCCGTCAATTTTAAAATATAATACAATATTATTGACAGAATCTATTTTGTGTCGATGTTCTTGAGCACAAACACGTGTCATGCCTATTAAAAGCATTATTAAAATAAGAATAGTTACACACACCTTCATGATTTTGTAATATTTCTGATTTATTATTAATATCAAAAAACGATCATTTAATGATGTTAATTTATTTGATTATTATTATATAATACAAAATGTCATAACTACATAATTATCAACAATAAAAAAATACTTTCAAAAAATTTGTTATGATATTAAATGTTATAATTTTGCGGTATGAATAAATGATCGTTTTTTGATATTTTTGATAATATTACTATATAGTCATTATTATGTAATATATATACTTCACATTCTAGTACTACTTTAACTCTAAATTTTATAACAAATTACCGATATATTTTAAAATAATATGTATAATGTTAATCTTATTATTTATAATGAGTTTAACAAACAATATTCAGATGTCAATAGTCGTGTTAATGCATTTTTTGTATTTTTATTCGAAGAATTGACTTTATACGTTAATGTACGAAGAAAATATTCTGTATCAAGATAACGTATTTTTGCCATTTATATTGCCTTTCAACTACACCTGCGGTAGCAGGTACAATGGCGACAAGCACTCTCACGACAATTTCGTCTGTTAATGGGCAGATTCATAGAACCGACCACGCCTCTCTACGACGTGAAAGTGAGAAGAAATGCTAACGGAACACCCCATTTCCTACCTCTACAAACTATATTCTATCTATATATTTGTTATTAACTATGTAAAAATTCATTTATATCTACTAAATATTTACTATTCCATTTCTATTTTAATTGGACTGGAATAGGAGCGGAATGGGAGGGGAATGGGAGCGGCTTACAATATGATAACTAGACAATAGCTATCTAATACAAATTTTGTTAATTATTGTAAGAGAAACAAGCGTTAAAATTTTTCTGAATCCGAACTTAAATCAGAAGACTTTTCCAATAATATATCCATCCT
Organism: Butyricimonas virosa; assembly: GCA_020743075.1. Lineage (GTDB taxonomy): Bacteria > Bacteroidota > Bacteroidia > Bacteroidales > Marinifilaceae > Butyricimonas > Butyricimonas virosa_A. The sequence goes on from DYVS01000315.1 coordinate 9,961, forward strand.
GTCGGATTCAACGGATATACATTGATTCTCGACAAGATTTCAAATAAAAATAAAACATCATTTTCAGATAATAATCGTGAAGACCGTTTCTTTACCTTCTATGGATGAAACTTTTAGATTGCCGCCATGCATTCGCATAATCTGGCGGGAGACGCTTAGCCCAATACCCGATCCCTCTTCTTTAGTGGTAAAGAACGGGACGAATATCTCGTTCATGATTTCGGGGGAAATACCGGGACCATTGTCCCGTACCCGGATCAACACCTTTCCCGTCGGCCCGTGTTCGGCGGAGAGAGTTATGTGGGCATCTTCCCTACCCCGCAAAGCGTAAAATGCGTTTTTCATCAAGTTTAAAAGGACTTGTCCCATAAGGTTCGGATCGGCAAAAACCTTCAGGTCTTCCGGTTCAATGCAAACATCAATCGTGACTTCCGGGAAATTCGGTTCCGTGCTGCTCAGGATCACTGCCCGCTGGATAAATTCGTTTAAGTTGATCAATTCCCGTTCAGGCCGAGGAATACGGGTAAACTTACGATAGGATTCCACGAAAGAGATCAACCCTTTGCCCGTTTCACTAATCACCTTCAACCCGTTTTCCGTGTTGCGTTTCAAGTCGTCGGGAGTGATTTCCGGATCAGAGTGCATGGAAAGTAACGTGTCGCTCAAAGAAGTTACGGGGGCGATCGAATTCATAATCTCGTGCGATAACACCCGGATCAAGCGTACCCAAGAATCAATTTCTTTCTCGTCGAGTTCGTTCTCGATGTCATTCATGACTAACAAGGTGATGGGCTTGTCTTTTAATAAAATGCGGGAGGCACTGACTAATAATTGCACGGAGCCCCGTTCGTTCGTGAAAGTCACCCGCCGACTTTCCCCGGGGCGAATTTCCGTCACCAGTAGTTTTAAGGCCGGGGACACTCGTTCCAACTGGTTGACGTGTGTGAATATCTCCAACCCCAGCAATTTTAAAGCGATTTGATTATTTTGCGTCACGAATCCCCGTTCGTCCAACGCCACGATACCGGAACTCACGCTGTTTATGATCAACTCGTAAAATTGCTCCCGTTGTTGTATCTCCAAACGGGTATTCTGCAAAATATCCTTGATATGGTTCAACACCCCGTTCAGAAAACGCTCGGAATGGCTACCGCCATATTCCGGAAAATGAATGGAATAATCGTCGTTTTCCAAGGCTTGAAAGAAGTAAGCCAGTTTCCGGTTCACGGATCGGACATTCCACACGACACGAAAACAACACCCCACGGCAAGTATTGACGTGGCAACACCCGGGATATACTCACCTTCCGACAAAAAATAACAGGTCGCCACGACCAAAACGATCAGAAGTAGCAAATACGCCAATATTCGCAAGGTGATGTTTCTTATCATATCTTATTGTTACAAATTGAATTTTTTCATCTTGTTATACAGGGTTTGCCGGGTGATTCCCAGCCGGGAAGCAACAGCCGACAAATTGCCCTCGTGCCGTTCCAAAGCCTTGCGGATCATCTCCCGTTCCATATCTTCAAGGGTTTCTAAAGGAGCCATCTCGCTCGGTTCGCTTTTGAACAGGAAATCTTCGGGGGTGAGTACCTGCCGATCGCACATAATCACGGCTTTTTCCACGGTGTGCTGTAATTCCCGCACGTTTCCCGGCCATGAATATCCCAGCAGTCGTTGCCGGGTCTCGCCAGAAAAGGACAGATCGGGTTTCCGGTATTTCCTGCCGTAATCCCGTAAAAAAGCCTCTGCCAGTAACAGGATGTCATTCCCTCTTTCTCGTAACGGGGGGACTTCCACATGGATCGTGTTAATGCGATAAAGTAAATCTTCCCGGAAAGTGCCTTCTTTGACCATCCGGGGTAAGTCGCTATTCGTGGCACAGATCAGACGGATGTTGACGTCAATCGGTTTATTCGATCCCACCCGGATCACTTTCCGGCTTTGCAGGGTTGCCAGTAGCTTGGATTGCAGGGCATATGACAAGTTTCCGATTTCATCCAGAAACAACGTACCCTTGTTTGCCGCCTCGAATTTCCCGACACGGTCTTCCCGTGCATCGGTGAAAGCTCCTTTCACGTGACCGAACAACTCACTTTCGAAAAGGGTTTCCGTGATCGCTCCCATGTCCACGGAGATCATCACCTCCCCTTTTCGTCCCGAGAGGGCGTGAATTTCGCGTGCCACAATCTCTTTTCCCGTACCGTTTTCCCCGGTAATCAACACGTTTGCATCCGTGACCGCCACCTTTTCAATTAATTGACGTACCCGACGCATGACATCCGACTCTCCCCACACGACTGTCCGTTCGGGGGAAAGCTGTCCTTTCAGTACCTCTTCCTTTGCTTTAAGTTGTTCCACCTCCCGTCGGGATTCATGCAAACGGTAAGCTGCCAACAAGGTGGCCACTAACTTGGCATTATCCCAAGGTTTGACAACAAAATCTGTCGCCCCTTCCTTCACGGCCCTCACCGCCAAATCAATATCCGCGTAAGCCGTGAATAAAACCACGGGAATCTCCGCAGCATATTCCTTGATCCTTGACAACCAGTAAAGTCCCTCGTTCCCGGTATTGATACCCGCCGAGAAATTCATATCCAACAACACCACATCTACCCGTCCCGATTCGAGGATGGCTTCGATCTGGTTCGGAGTTCTGAGTGTGATCACTTCCCGGAACACTCCTGCCAACAACATCTCCAAAGCGTTCAGCACGGCCTTGTTGTCGTCCACGACCAGTATGGTTCCCTGTTTCGCCATATATCTTGTTTTTCTACTTCAACATCTTTTCTAAAATACGCTCCACTTCTTCGGCTGTCGGACAGATGGCTAATATTTTACCCTCTTGATCTACCAAAAAAGTTCCCCCACCGGAATTACCGACACAATATTTAAACCCAATGTTCCCGGCGTCGTTGAGTTCCACGAGATTCAACCACGGGTAACCGTCCTGAAGGGCCGCAGCTTTCGCCGTTTGTACCGTCTTTTCACGGGCAACCCCGACGATCGTGAAACCTTTGGATTTATATTTTTCATACACGGGAATCATACTCTTCGCCGACCGTCGGCACGGGCCGCACCAAGAGGCCCACAAGTCAATCAAAGCCACTTTCCCTTTTATCTGTTCAGATAAAGTCACGGAGTTTCCCTCAAAATCCGGGGCGGTGAAGTCTATATAACGTCCCCCCACTTCAATTTGCTTTAACGACTGAAGCATGGTTGCAACCAACGTTGTATATGAATGTTCGGGGAACATGGGTTTATAGATGGTATTGTATAAACTCTCCAAATCCTGTACATTTTTAAAGGATAACATATCAAACTCCTTGGGAAAACCATGCACCTGATAATCCACCAAACTCATCAAATCATCCATTAACAAAAAATAAGTTGCCACCGATGGATGCTCCTCCATATATTCTTCCTTCCATTTCTGTTCTCTCTTCTTCAGATTTTTGCTTTCCTCATTTAACGCCATCAGTTGAGGAGTATATAATTTTTTATCCTTTTCTAATTGCTGATAAATTGCATACAAGCTATCCGATTTCGTCTTATCTTTAGAATATAGAGACATCAATTCTTGCAATTCCATTGCTCTAGGTGTAAAATAAAGCTTCTGCTTACTTAATGTCTCGTATCGATTATACAAATCACTAAAATGGAATTTATCTTCACTTAATTTTTGATATTGTTGATACTGGTTATTGATCTTCCCACCATGAATTTCCGCATCTACATACGAATTTTCAGACAAAATCGAGATATTAATCACCCCCGGTTCAACAAAAAAATTCACCGGTCGAAAGGCTGCTCTTGCTAACTCATCAGTAAACACAAGCCAATACATTTTACACTCCCCTAATTTGCACACATATTCAAACTCACCATTCCGAATGGGTATTATAGCATAAGGCTCCTGAATCCGATCGTCATCCTTGTACCCCATCAGCACCAACCTAGAACTCGCAAGGTGTCCCTGCACCTTCCCACGAATCAGACAATCGCTCTCTTGTTCCAGCCTTTGCGGTTTCTCATCCAAGATGATTCCCCGGATCCGCCAGTCTGTCTCGTGGTTCCCCTCCACGTAATCTACCTTTTTCTCCCCGGCATCCACGGGTTCAAAATAGAGTTGAAAAGTCATCCGACCGGATTCCGGCAAAAATATCTGTTCATTTAGCGTAATACCTTCCGCTTTCAAAAGTTTATATTCTTTACCACTCTCCCCTCTTAATACCGTACGCCCCACAACCCGAAACCATTCATTAGGGAAATAGTTCACTTGCCCCGTGATAATAGTAGCCTCGTTGGTCAACTCCATTTTTACAATATCGAACATATACGTGTTTGTCGCCTCGTACCACGGGACATTGATCACTTTTTGTCCCCAACCCAATGATGTCCAGAGACACAAACATAATCCGAAGAGCAAGTTTTTACCTTTCATAAGTTTTTATTTTTTAGTTCTAAATTCTTCCCGTCTCGTTTAAAATTTCCCGGTTGGCAATCGTTCTATTTTTAATTAAAGGATGTCCCGGTTTTCCAACTCGGTCACGATTTGCCCGTCAAAGAGATGAACCACCCGGTGGGCATACGAGGCATCATGCTGGGAGTGGGTCACCATGACAATGGTTGTTCCCTCTTGGTTCAGCTCGGTCAACAAGTTCATGACTTCCGCCCCGTTTTTGGAATCGAGGTTTCCGGTCGGCTCGTCGGCAAGGATCAGCTTGGGCCCTGCCACGACGGCACGGGCAATGGCAACCCGCTGTTGTTGTCCCCCGGAAAGTTGCTGCGGGAAGTGCTTGACCCGGTGACTAATGTTCATCCGGTCGAGAATCGACGTGACCAGTTCTTTTTTCTCCGACGCCTTTTTCTTCAAGTAGATCAAGGGTAGTTCCACGTTCTCATAGACATTCAACTCGTCAATCAGGTTAAAACTTTGGAACACGAAACCGATGTTCCCCTTACGAACCTGCGTCCGCTGTTTCTCTTTTAAATGCCCGACTTCCTGCCCGTTGAAATAATAATTCCCGGATGTCGGGTTATCCAACAAACCGATGATGTTTAATAAAGTTGACTTACCACAACCGGAAGGGCCCATTATGGCCACGAATTCTCCCTGTTTCACGTGAAGGGACACGTCGTTCAACGCTGTTGTTTCGACCTCTTCGGTACGAAATACTTTACTTAAATGCTCAATTCTTATCATGATTCAATCTATTTACGAGTAAAACTTCACGTTGAACGTACCATTATCATGCCAAAAGGCATTTTACACTAATTATCAATACATTACCAAAATATATTTTATATCACGTGTCAAATAATTAGACAATCGTGTCTCATTTTTTGACATCTTGTTTTTCCTTATTTTTCTCTATACCACTGAAAACAAACACTTTCCGACTTTGGCACGACATTCGTTCTTCTGGATGCAAGATAAAATAAAAAATGATGATTTTAAAGCAATATTCCATTCTACTGAGCATTTTAACATCCGGCTTACTTGTCAACGGGCAAAACCGGGAATGGACCCTTCAAGCGTGTATCGATTACGGCGTGGAGAAAAGTCTTTCCATGCAACAACGGGCGCTACAAAATAAAAACGATAAACTGGACGTGCGGGATGCCACACTCTCGCTTCTACCCTCTGTTAGCGGGATTTCTCCCGGCGTCAGTTACAGTTTCGGTCGGGGAATTGACCCGGAAACCAACACGTATACGAATACCCGCTACATGTCGGTCGGGGGATTCGGCGTAGGCAGTAGTCTAACCATATTTGCCGGGTTTAGTAATATCAATCGTCTGCGAGCCGCCAAGTTAAGCCGACTCATGGGATGGGAAGAAACCGAGAACCAAGCCAACCAAATCGCCATACAGGTAATGAATGCTTTCTTCACGTTATTGTATGCAGAAGAAGAGGTTCGTATCACGCAGGAACAAGTGGAAAACTCCCGGCTACGTCTTAAAAAGATTGAACGGGAATACGAGTTAGGGAAAAAGCCGAAAAGCGACCTTTTCGAGATGCAGGCGCAACAAGCTTCCGTGGAGTTCCGGCTGATCACGGCTCAGAATAATTGTCTTAACGCACAAGCTAATCTTAAATACATTATGAATTATAACGCGGAAGAGGAATTTAAGATTGATGCTCGGTCGGTTTCCGAAGTTCACCCGGAACTCCACGAGTTGAAGCCCAAAGAGGTTTTCACGCAAGCACTCCAGACGCTGCCGGAAATCAAATTGGCCGCTTACCAAATTCGTTCGGCACAACTTGGCGTGTATTCGGCAAGAGCCGGGTTATATCCCTCGATCAGTATTAGCGGAAGTATCTCTTTCGGGAATTATAGTGACCAGCGTTCGGGTGATTTCTTCTCGCAAATCACGGACCGCAACCAGATCGGGAAAGGGTTCAGCATCGGTATGAGTATTCCCTTCTACTCCGGTCTGAGCCGCCGTTCCAGCCTCCAACGAGCCAAACACAATTATCAATCGTCGAAGATACAATACCAACAGACGGAACGAGCATTATATAACGAGATACAACAAGCCCTGCAAGATTTGAAGTCCTGCACCCAACGCTACCAGATTGCCGTGCAGCGAGAGAATTTCAGCTCCCTCTCCTACAACGCTGCCCGCAAACGCTACGAGCAAGGACTAATCACCATCATCGACTTGAACACGACCTCCAACAGCCTCCTCGAAGCAAAGTACGACGTGCTTCGAGCCCGCTTAGATTACGTGATGCAAAAGAGAATGATTGATTTTTATCAAGGACAACCGTTAACTAATGTAGAATTTAGAATTTAAAATGTAGAATGA
>DYVS01000316.1:0-9011 GCA_020743075.1 Butyricimonas virosa
GTTATTATTTACTTTTTGGGGAAAAGCCCAGCAGAAAGCGAATTATAAATTGGCAGAGAAGTTACGGAATGTTTCATTGGGTAGTTTAATCGGGAAGTATAGTATGGACGTGTTTCCCAAACAGATTAACAATACGGATAAGTTTTGGTTTGAGTTTACCACGGAAGAGGGAAAGAATTTCTATTTTGTTGATCCGGTAAAAGGAGAAAAACGTTTATTTTTTAATAATACGGATATTGCACAAGGGGTAAGTCTGATTACCCGGAAAGGCTATAACGAGAAAGATTTGAGAATCTCCGATATAGAGTTATCCAAAGATCTGACTAAAATGACCTTTTCTATGGATGGTCGTTATGAATTTGACTTTAAGACAAAGAAAGTACGGGCTGTGGAGAAGGATCATTCAGAGGAAGATGACGAAGTGATTTATTCTTGGATGACCTTTTCTCCGGATCGGAAATATATATTGTATGCGAAAGATCATAACCTGTATATACGAGGTAATAAAGCTAAAGGTATAGATACCACAGAAATTCAGTTAACAACTGACGGAGAAAAATATTACTCTTTTGCTCGTAATTCGGAGGATGATAGAAAAGATGAAGCGGAAACAAATGCTCGTTGGTTTAAGGATTCCAAGCATATTTATGTGGTACGTGAAGATAGCCGAAAATTGAAGGATATGTTTGTTATTAATTCATTGACTAAACGTCCGACGTTGGAAAAGTATCGATATGAGATGCCGGGAGAGAAGGATTTATGCCAGTACGAATTGTGGATTATTGACATCGAGAAAAAAACAGCCAACCGGGTTCCGGCTGATAAATGGACGGATCAATACATTCAGGTTATCCAACCCGGAGAAAAAGGTGACAAGCTTTTTTTCCAGCGTTTTAAACGTACATGGGATGAAGTTGATATTTGCGTGGTAAACACGGAAACGTTGGAAGTAAAGGAGTTGATTCACGAGGTTGACAAACCTTACCGGGATTATCATATGCAGAATACGGTAATATTAAATGACGGGAAAGATATTCTGTTTCGTTCGGAGCGCACGGGTTGGGGACATTATTATCATTATGACGGAGAAGGACGTCTGAAAAATGTTATCACTTCAGGACCTTGGGTGGCCGGACAGGTGGCGGCTATTGACACCGTGGGGCGTACGATTTACTTGTACGGTTTCGGAAGGGAGAAAGGGGTTGATCCTTATTATTATATGCTTTATAAGGCAAGTATTGATAAAGAGGGCGTTACATTGTTGACTCCAGAGAATGCTCAACACGGAGTTTCGTTCTTATCTTCTAAACGTTATTTCGTGGATACTTATTCACGGGTGGATATGGAGCCGAAAATTGTTTTGAGGAATAACCAGGGGAAGATGATCATGGAATTGGCAAAACCCGATACCCGACGTTTGAAGGAATTAGGATGGAGAGCCCCCGAACGTTTTACCGTGAAGGCGGCAGACGGTTTGACTGATATATATGGGATTATGTGGAAACCTGCTGATTTTGACCCGAACAAGAAATATCCGATTATTTCTTCCGTGTATCCCGGCCCGTTTTTCGAGTACGTGAATACCTCTTTCCGTGTGGATGATAGTTATAACATGAGACTGGCTCAACTCGGTTTTATCGTGGTGGCTATGGGACATCGGGGGGGAAGCCCGATGCGGGGCAAATTCTATCATCGTTACGGGTATGGAAAATTGCGGGATTATCCTTTGGCAGATGATAAGTATGCCATCGAGCAATTGGCAGATCGATACGCTTATATTGATCTCTCTAAGGTTGGTATTTTCGGCCACTCCGGAGGAGGATTCATGTCAACTGCAGCACTTTGTACTTATCCGGATTTTTACACTGCAGCCGTGTCGTCTGCGGGAAATCATGATAATAATATTTTTAACCGAGGATGGTCCGAGATATATCATGGGGTTAAGGAAACTGCCAAGAAGGTGAAAGGGAAGGACGGACAGGATAGTACAGTGTATACGTATTCGTGTAAGGTCCCTACGAACATGGAGTTGGCAAAGCGTCTGAAAGGGCACTTGTTGTTAGTGACGGGAGATATGGATAAAAATGTGCATCCTGCTAATACATTACGTATGGTGGACGCCTTAATTAAGGCAAAGAAGAATTTCGAGATGATCGTGTTACCGGGTAATGGGCATGGTTTCGGGGGAAAGGCAGAGGCTTTCTTTGAGCGTAAATTGTGGTATCATTTTGCGAAGTATTTGTTAGGAGATGAGAGGATAGTAGAAGATGATGAATTGCAAATAGAGGATTAAGATGAACAAGATAATAATGTGTATAACGCTGGTTGTCTGCGCTTTGTTGACGAACGGACAACAAAAGGCAAATTATAAGCTGGCGGAACGATATAAGAAGCATGAAATTGTGGGTGTTTCGGGTAATAGTATGGCGATTTACCCTGAATTTATTAATGATTCCGATCGCTTTTGGTATTCTTTCTCGGATAGTAATGGAAAAAGATATTATTACGTGGATCCGGCAAAGAAATTAAAACGGTTGTTGTTTGATAACGATGAATTGGTAGCCCAAATAAGTAAAGAAACTCGTAAGGCATATAATTCAAAGGATTTATCCTTGCAATCTATCGAATTCGATAAAAAGGAACGTTCATTTACTTTCGAGTTTGATGGGGCAAAGTATCGGTACACGGTTAAAACCGGGAAAGTGGAAAAGATTGATTCTTTGCAACCGTGGTCCGGTCGGGAATCGTGGATGAAGTATTCCCCGGATAGTTTATATATTCTGTATTGTAAAAATCACAATTTGTACGTGATGGGTAATAAGGACAAGGGACAGGATTCCACGGAAGTGCAATTGACTTTTGATGCAGAAAAGAATTTTACTTTTGCCAAAGAGATGGATGACTCCGATGGAGAGGTAGAGACTGTTGCAGAATGGTTTAAAGATTCAAAAAAGATTTATGCCGTGAGAGAGGATGCCCGGAAGGTGAAGGATTTGTATCTGGTAAATAGCTTGTCGCAACCTCGTCCGACGTTGAAAACTTACAAGTATGATATGCCGGGAGATAAAGAAATATCGCAAAGTGAATTGTTGGTGATAGACGTGGAAACGAAGAAGATCACTAAGTTCAATATCGATAGATGGCAGGATCAGTATTTTGAAGTGTTGTATGTAAGTAAAGATTCGGAAAGAATTTATTTTGAACGGACAAACAGGGCGTACAATGAAAAAGAATTATGTGTTATAAACGTGCTTACCGGGGAGGTGAAAGTGTTGGTTCACGAGGTTGACAAACCGTTTATGGATTTTAAGATGGTGAGCATCTCTTTCCTGAATGATGGTAAGGATATCGTGTATCGTTCTGAGCGTAGTGGCTGGGGGCATTATTATCTATATGACGGAGAGGGAAATCTGAAGAATGAGATCACTTCCGGAGATTGGGTTGCCGGTCCGATATGCGAGATAGACACGGTGGGACGTGCGCTTTATTTCTACGCCTTGGGTAAGGATGAGAATATAGATCCTTATTACTATACATTGTGTAGAGCTAGTCTGGATAAACCAAATTCCGTGGAGCAACTGACATTTGACAATGTGACTCATGCTGTAGATTGGTCTAAAACGTTTAATTATTTTATTGATACTTATCAACGGGTCGATTTGGAACCGCACGTCGTTTTGCGAAACAGACACGGAAAGAAAATCATGGATTTGGAGAAGGCCGATATATCTCGGATAAAAGAGATGGGGTGGAAAGCTCCGGAACGTTTTAAAGTAAAAGCGGCAGATGGTGTTACGGATTTGTATGGCGTGATGTGGAAGCCATTTGATTTTGATTCCACGAAACATTATCCTATAATATCTTCTGTTTACCCAGGTCCTTTTTACGAGTATGTGCCGACCCAGTTTGATTTCATTCATGGCCGTAATACGCAATTGGCACAACTTGGATTCATTGTTATTGCCGTGGGACACCGGGGGGGATCGCCTATGCGGGGAAAATATTATCATACTTATGGTTTTGGAAATTTACGAGACTATCCCTTAGCGGACGATAAGTATGCCATAGAGCAATTGGCTGATTGCTATCCCTATATTGATGCCACGCGCGTGGGAATTTTCGGACATTCGGGAGGTGGTTTTATGGCTACTGCTGCCATCTGCACGTATCCAGACTTTTATAAAGCAGCCGTTTCCGCTGCCGGTAACCATGATAATTATATTTATAATAAATGGTTTACTGAAACGCATAATGGTGCGACGGAGGAAAAGAAAGTGGTTAAGGATAGCGTGAATGGAGATCGTACGGAGTACACGTACAAGTTCCGAGTGAATACAAATATCGACTTGGCAAAGAACTATAAAAAAGGATTATTGCTTGTCACGGGTGATATGGATGACAATGTGCATCCGGCACATACTTACCGTATGATAGATGCTTTGATAAAAGCCGGGAAAAATTTTGATATGTTGGTTTTGCCAGGACAGGATCATGGATTCTCTGGGGCTGCAGAGTTATTTTTTGAACGGAAATTATGGGCTCATTTTGCAAAATATTTGTTGGGAGATTCTTCTGCGGATTACAAAAGTTCAATTGAAAATTAGAGTATAAAGAAATGAATAGAATAATCATTTTACTGGGATTCATCGCTTTCCATATAATGGGATTTGCACAACAAAAGGCAAATTACGAATTGGCGGAGCGTATGCGGAAAATCACACAACCCCCCATAGCAAAGAATACTTTGATTATAAGGCCGAACTTTATAAAGGGAAGTGATTGTTTTTACTACTCGTTTCAAACAGAAGAAGGGAAAAAATACTATTGGGTGGATCCGAAACGGAAAGAGAAGAAATTGTTGTTCGATAATGCCGAATTAGTGTCTAAGATTAGTGAGATGACAAGAAAACCTTATAATCATAAAAATTTGGATATCGATGTAAAATTTCTGGATAAGGAAACATTTAGATTCTATCTTGATCGTCAGGATTATACTTATAATATTCGGACAAAAGAGTTGAAACTTTGGAAGGCAGAAAAACAATTTACGGCAGATCCTTATTGGATGTATTATTCTTCGGATAGTACTTATATGTTGTTTGCTAAACGTCATAATTTGTATTTGGTGGGTAATCCGGCGAAAGGTAAGGATACGACAGAAGTACAACTTACGTCAGACGGGGAAAAGAACTATTCTTTCAACCGGGAGGATGAAGGGGAGTTAGATGGGCGTTTCCTCTGTGAAGCCAAGTGGTTTAAAAAAGGAAATAAATTTTATGCTTTGCGGGAGGATGCTCGTAAAGTGAATGATATGTGGGTTGTGGATGTGCTTGCGCAACCTCGTCCCAAGTTGGAAACCTATAAATACGAGATGGCAGGTGATAAACATGTTATTCAACATCGTCTGATTATTGGGGATGCCGATTCTCGGCAAGTGCGGGAGATTGATATTAACCGTTGGCCGGATCAATATGTAGATGTCGTTTATTGTAGCAATGACGGGAAACGTCTTTATCTCCAAAGATATAAGCGTACGTGGGATGAAGCGGATATTTGTATGGTGAACGTGGAGACAGGGGAGGTGAAATCGCTTATCCATGAGAAAAATAAACCTTATTTGGACTATCAGATGAGGAGTATTACTTTCTTGAATGACGGAAATGAGATATTGTTCCGTTCGGAACGTAGTGGTTGGGGACACTATTATTTGTACGATAAGGATGGAAATTTGAAAAATCAGGTTACCTCGGGAGCTTGGGTTGCCAGTCCTTTGCTACAAGTGGATACGGTTCGTCGTCAGATATATTTCTACGGGTATGGACGAAAAGAAGGAGTGGATCCTTATTACTATATTTTGTACCGGGCAGATTTGGACAAGGAGAACGAGTTGACATGTTTAACTCCAGAGAATGCAACTCATAATATAACATTATCTCCTTCTTGTGATTATTACGTGGATGGCTATTCACGAGTGGATATGGAACCGAAAAATGTCGTTCGGAATCGGAAAGGAAAAATCATCATGACGTTGGAGGGCCCGGATTTAGATCGTTTGTACGAGATGGGGTGGCGGGCTCCGGAACGCTTTTCGGTGAAAGCTGCCGACGGGGTTACTGATTTGTACGGGGTGATGTGGAAGCCTGCGGATTTTGATTCAACAAAATTATATCCGATTATTTCCTGTGTGTATCCCGGACCATTTTTCGAGTATGTCCCGACACGTTTTACCATAAATGACGAGTTGAATACCCGATTGGCACAACTTGGTTTTATTGTTATCACCGTGGGACACAGGGGATGTTCTCCCATGCGAGGTAAATATTACCATACTTTCGGGTATGGTAATCAGCGGGATTATCCTTTGGCAGACGATAAGTACGTGATAGAACAGTTGGCTGATCGTTATTCTTTTATTGACAGGAAGAAAGTCGGTATTTATGGTCACTCCGGAGGTGGTTTTATGGCTGCTGCCGCTATTTGCACGTATCCTGATTTTTATTCGGCAGCAGTTGCATCTGCGGGTAATCACGATAATAACATGTATAATAAGGGGTGGGTCGAGATTCATTATGGCGTGAGGGAAAGTAAAAAAATGGTGAAAGATTCTCTCGGCAATGAACATGAGGAAATTACATATTTCACGTCCAGCAAAACAAATATGGACTTGGCTAAAAACTATAAAAGTGGTTTGTTGCTCGTGACAGGTGATATGGATAATACGGTTCATCCGGCGCATACGATGAAAATGGCAGATGCCCTCATTAAAGCAGGAAAATATTTTGATATGCTAGTATTGCCCGGTAATAGACATGGATACGGGGGAATGGCAGAATATTTTTACGAGCGGAAATTATGGCATCATTTTGCCCGGTTCCTTTTAGAGGATTCATCTGCCGATTATCAGACAGATTTGGATTATTTCATGAAAAAATAAACTTGTATTGTATAAACGGTAAAATACTAAATTTTTTATTATGAGACTAAAATTAGTCATTATTTTCATGAGCTTTTTGTTCGTGCAAGAAGTTGCAGCCTCTTCTGCGGCTATAATTTGGAAAAAGAAAGGAAAAAAGGAGGAAAAGGTCGAAGTGAAAAAAGAGACTCCTTATGAAAAATTTTTTAAGGGGAAAAAATGTGAAACAGTCAAGGGGTTGATAATCTTGCATAAAATGGATAATAAAATCTATTTTGAATTGCCTTTAAGTTTGTTGGGGAAAGACATGCTTATTGGTTCCACGGTGACTGAAATTACGAATAATGGTTTTGCCAATGTGGGAGAAAAACCACATGAACCGATGCATGTCATGTTTACTCGTACGGATTCAACGATAAATTTGCGGCAGGTGACTTGTGCTTACATGTCCAAAGATAGAAACTTGCAGGAGCGTATAAAGACAAGTATGATGCCTGCTATTATCGAGAATCTGGCGATTAAAGCTTATAGTCCCGATAGTACGGCTGTTGTGATTGATATGACTAATTTTTTATTGAGTGATAATGAGCAGTTGAATCCTTTTTCTGCCTACGCTCCGGTTACTTGGAGTGGAGCTTGGATAGAAAAAGAGTTTAAAAGGAATAACTCACAAATTGCTAAAATAAAAGCATTTGATGATAACGTGAGCGTGCAATCTTCTTTGACATATTCGGTTAGTCTGCGGGATAAACGTTCATATTACTGGTACAAAGAACCTTTTACTGCCGTGATGACACGTACTTTCTTATTGTTGCCGGAAGAACCGATGCGTCCGCGTCTGGCTGATCCTCGTATTAATATTTTTTGGCAAGGGTATTCAGAATTCAGTAACGAGGGAAATGGTATGAAACCATTATACTATGCAAATCGTTGGAGATTGGAACCTAAGGATGAGGCGGCTTATCGTCGAGGAGAGTTAGTTGAACCGAAGAAACCGATCGTGTTCTATATAGATAATGCATTTCCCGAGATGTGGAAACCGTACATGAAGTATGCGGTAGAAGTTTGGCAGAAGGCTTTCGAGAATATAGGTTTTAAAAATGCAATTATAGCTAAAGATTTTCCGACGGATGATCCTGAATTTGATCCGGATAATTTGAAATATTCCTGTATTCGTTATTCCCCTTCTTCTGTTGCTAATGCCATGGGACCCTCGTGGACAGACCCTCGTACGGGAGAGATTATCAATGCTTCGGTGTACGTGTATCATAACGTGATTAAATTGGTGCAGGATTGGAGATTCCTGCACACGGCAGCTGTCGATTCGGATGTGAGGAAAGTGGTATTAGATGATGAGATTATCGGGGATTGTATCCGTTATGTAGTTTCTCACGAAGTGGGACATTGTTTAGCATTGATGCATAATATGTCTGCTTCAGCAGCTATTCCTGTCGATTCGTTGCGTTCTCCATCTTTTACGCAAAAGTACGGTACGACTTATTCCATTATGGATTATGCTCGGAATAATTATGTGGCACAACCCGGGGATAAAGAGAAAGGGGTTCGGTTGACCCCCCCGGAACTTGGGTTGTATGATATGTTTTCAATTAGTTGGTTATATCGTCCTTTGTTGGATGCTAAAACTCCGGAAGATGAGGTGCCCACATTATCTAAATGGATTTCGGAGAAGTCTGGTAATTTGGCTTATCGTTACGGTAAACAACAGTTCAGAACACGTCTTGATCCGAGTTCCGTAGAGGAAGATTTGGGAGACGATGCCATGAAAGCTGGGGTTTATGGTATCAAAAATTTGAAAATTATTTTAGCAAACTTGAACGGTTGGGTGGGAAAAGATGATCCTGACTATCGCTTCCGCCTAAATATGTATAATGAGGTTATATATCAGTATTTCCGTTATTTAAATAATGTACTGATGAACATCGGTGGTATTTATATGAATGAACGGTATGATGGGGATGTTCTTCCGAGCTACACGGTTGTTCCGAGAAAAGATCAACGGCGAGCCGTGAAATTCTTGTTGGATCAGATGAAAGATATGGATTGGTTGGATGCAAAAGAAATGCAGGAAGGCTATCCT
>DYVS01000317.1:0-12773 GCA_020743075.1 Butyricimonas virosa
CTTGTAACCTGTAACTTGTAACTTGAAACTGTTATGGATAGAATTGTTGAGTTGAGAAAGTTGTTGGAGTATTACAACTACCTGTACTATGTGAAGAATGAGCCGGTGATTACCGATCAGAAGTTTGACGAGTTAATGCATGAGCTGGAACGGTTGGAGGCAGAGCATCCGGAAATATTTGATCCGAATTCACCGACGCAACGGGTGGGGAATGACACGACGAATGAGTTCGTGCAGGTGGCACATAAATATGGCATGATGTCATTGGCGAACACGTATAGCGAGCAGGAGATTCGGGATTTTGATGAACGTGTGCGAAAAGGTATCGGGGGAGATGACGTGGAGTATGTCTGCGAGTTAAAGTATGACGGGACTTCTATCAGCCTGCGCTATGAGGATGGGAATTTGCAGGTGGCGGTGACGAGGGGTGATGGCGTGAAGGGGGACGACGTGACAACTAATGTACGAACCATTCGGACGGTTCCATTGCATATGCAGGGGGAGGATTATCCCGCGGAGTTCGAGATTCGGGGGGAGATTCTAATGCCTTTTGCCGTGTTCAATCGATTGAACGAGGAACGGCTGGAGGCGGGTGAGGCTTTGTTTGCCAACCCGCGGAATGCGGCAGCAGGTACGTTGAAGTTACAAAATTCATCCATTGTTGCCAAACGGCAGTTGGATTGTTATTTATATTACGTGCCGGGAGAAATTGCGTTGACCCCGACGCATTACGGGAATTTGATGAAAGCGAGGGAATGGGGTTTTAATGTTCCCCCGTATATCGAGTTATGTCACAATATTGACGAGATTCTTGATTTTATTCACAAATGGGATGTGGAACGGAAGAATCTTCCGGTACCGATTGACGGGATCGTGATCAAGGTGAATAGTATCAAGCAACAATTACAATTAGGGTACACGGCGAAATCGCCTCGTTGGGCCGTGGCTTATAAATTTAAGGCGGAACGGGTGGAAACGCGATTGCTTAGCGTGGATTACCAGGTGGGACGTACCGGTTCGATTACCCCGGTGGCGAATTTGGAACCGGTTCATATTGCGGGGACTACCGTGAAACGGGCTTCGTTGCATAATGAAGATATTATTCGAGAGTTGGATTTGCACCTGCATGATATGGTGTACGTGGAGAAAGGGGGAGAGATCATCCCGAAGATCGTGGGGGTAGACGTGGACAAGAGAGTGGCAGATGCCCCGGTAATCGAGTTTATCACGCATTGTCCGGAATGTGGTACCCCGTTGATTCGTAATGAAGGAGAGGCAAATCATTATTGCCCAAATGAGGATCACTGTCCCCCGCAGATTGCCGGAAAACTGGAACATTTCGTGAGTCGGAAGGCGATGGATATAGAGGGAATGGGGGGTGAAACCATTGATTTATTGCTGACGAAAGGGTTTATTCGGGATGTTGCGGATATTTATACTCTGCCGTCCTGTCGGGAGGAGTTGATCGGGTTAGAGAAGATTCTTTACCCGGAGAGTTATGTGATGACCAGTATTCCGTTGGGGAAAGTGATTTATGCTTTTGAGATTGGGATGAAGAATATATCTGCCAAAAACGCGGATGTTTTGGCAGATCATTTCGGAAGTTTGGCAAAGTTGGCCGGAGCCTCAAAAGAGGATTTAATGGCTATCGGAAGCCTGCAATTCCCTGGAGACCGGGAGAAAAGTATCAATAAAATATTGGAGTATTTCAGGATGCCGTTCAACGAGCCGCTGGAGCGTTTGAAGCAGGCCGGGGAGGTAGATATGCTGCCGTTGGATGTGGTGATTTATGCGCTGGATATACCTGGAATTGATTTTCATAAGGCTGAGTTGTTATCTGTTAAGTTTGACTATATTTATCGTCTTTACACGGCGACGCTGGAAGAGATTGCGGAGACTGACGAAATGTCACGTGAGGATGCCGAGCGAATGTATCGTTTTTTACAGGGAAAAGAAAAGTTTATCCGGAAAATGAATACCTTGAGCGTGTATCGTTTACAGGAAAAGTCGGTGGATAATCTTATCGCCGGAATCGAGAAATCGAAACAACGGAATTTACCGGAATTTATTAATGCTCTGGGGATTCGCTATATCGGAGAGACGGCTTCGAGGAATCTGGCCCGTCATTTTAAGGACATCCGGAAGTTGATGGATGCGACGTTTGAACAGTTGACGGAGGTCGAGGATATTGGTGATCAGATGGCTGGTAGCGTGATCCGTTATTTCGAAAGAACGGAGAACCGGGATATGATGGAACGCTTTTTGCAATATGGTATTAGCGGGACAATACAGGAAGAGGAGGGTGAATCCGATCAGTTGACCGGTACAACCTTCGTGATCACGGGAACTCTTTCGTTGCCACGTGAGCATTTTAAGGCAATGATCTTGAAAGCTGGGGGAAAAGTCAGTGATTCAGTGTCTAACAAGACGACTTATCTTCTGGCGGGAGAGAATGCTGGGAGTAAATTGCAAAAAGCGCAGAAGTTAAATGTAACTATTTTGACCGAAAAAGAGTTTAACACATTAATGGGTTCATAAAGATGAGGATATTTTAATCCGGTGTAAATGCTTGTGGACTTATTTTGAATATTAAAGTATATAGTTTATCTTTACGATAAATAAAGTAACAAGTAAAGCCGTGGAAGGGCGGTATTGAAAATATGGGAAAAGAAGATACAAGACGACTAAAACAGATCATGACTTCGGCAGGAGAGGAAGCAAAGCGACTGGGGAATTCTAAAATTTATCCGGAGCATTTGTTTTTGGGATTGTTGAAGTTGAGAAGTGGAAGGGCGATTGATATATTGATGTCTTTAGGGTTGGATTTTTACGAGGTGAAAGATAAGATAGAACAACGCCTGGAGGGGAAACGTTATAAATCCGATAAAGTGGAAAGTCTTGACTTTACATTAGCGGCGAATAGCGTGTTGAAGCGTGTGTCCGACGAGGCGTGGGATCTGGGTGATGATGAATTGGACTCGGAACACGTGATGTTGGCAATATTGAGGAATCAAGCGGGCTTTGTGACGAAGTTATTTAAAACAATGAATATAGATTACGACATCTTTAAAGAGGCCGTGCTAAAAGAGAAAATGCGGATGCAATCCGAGTTTAATGACGAGGGGGATGATCCGGAAGATGGAGATGATGAATCCTCCATGTATAATCCTTATCGTCAGGGAGGGCCTGTTTCTTCCAAATCCGATACTCCTGTGCTGGATAATTTCGGGAATGATATCACGAAAGCTGCGGAAGAGGGGGCCTTGGACCCGATCGTGGGACGTGATCGGGAGATCGAGCGTTTGGCGCAGATTTTGAGTCGTCGTAAGAAGAATAACCCGGTGTTGATTGGTGATCCGGGAGTTGGTAAATCGGCTATTGCCGAGGGACTTGCTCTGCGTATCGTTCAGAAGAAGGTATCACGGGTGCTGTTTGACAAGCGAGTGATTTCTTTGGATATAGCTTCTATCGTGGCGGGAACGAAGTACCGCGGTCAATTCGAGGAACGGATGAAAGCGATACTTGCCGAGTTGGCGAAGAATCGAAATATCATTCTGTTTATTGATGAGATTCACACGATTGTCGGGGCCGGAGGTTCCGGGGGCAATTTGGATGCGGCCAATATGTTGAAACCGGCGTTGGCTCGCGGTGAAATTCAATGTATCGGGGCAACGACGTTGGACGAGTATCGCCAGAATATAGAGAAGGACGGAGCTTTGGAACGTCGTTTCCAGAAAGTGCTGGTGGAACCGACTTCGTTTGACGAGACGGTGGAAATATTGAATAATATTAAATCCCGTTACGAGGATCATCATAACGTGCGTTACACGGACGAGGCGATCAAGGCCTGCGTGAAATTAACTACCCGTTATATTTCCGATCGGGCTTTACCGGATAAGGCGATTGATGCCTTGGATGAGGCGGGATCGAGAGTGCATATTTCCAATATAAACGTGCCGCCGATTATCGAACAGTTGGAGAAGGACGTGGAAGAGGTGAAGGAGAAGAAGAAGGAGGCCGTGAAACAACAGAATTTCGAGGTGGCGGCTGCTTTCCGGGATAAGGAACGTCAGTTGTTGAAGCAGTTGGAAGAAGAGAAGGTAAATTGGGAACGAGATTTACAGGAAAACCGGGTGACCGTGACTGAAGAGCATATTGCCGAGGTAGTGGCCATGATGACGGGGGTTCCGGTGAAACGTATTGCCAAGACTGAGGGGATGAAGTTGTTGCAGATGCACGATGAATTGAGCGAGAGCGTTGTCGGGCAGAAGGAAGCGATCGAGAAGATCGTGAAGGCCATACACCGGAATCGTGCCGGGTTGAAAGATCCGAATCGTCCGATCGGTTCATTTATCTTCTTGGGACCGACAGGGGTCGGGAAGACGCAGTTGGCAAAGGTTTTGGCTCGTTATCTGTTTGATACCGAGGATGCACTGATCCGGATTGACATGAGTGAATACATGGAAAAATTCGCCGTGTCCCGACTGGTGGGGGCGCCTCCGGGGTATGTGGGATACGAGGAAGGTGGACAGTTGACCGAGAAAGTGCGTCGTAAACCGTATTCTGTGGTGTTGCTGGACGAGATCGAAAAGGCTCACCCGGATGTGTTCAACATTCTGTTGCAGTTGTTGGACGACGGACAGTTGACCGATAGCTTGGGGCGGAAAGTGGATTTCAAAAACACGATCGTGATTATGACTTCTAATATCGGTAGCCGTCAGTTGAAGGATTTCGGTCGAGGAATCGGTTTCGGTTCTCAGAACATGGAGGGAAATAGCGAGTACGCCAGAGGGGTTGTTCAGAAAGCGTTGAAGAATGCCTTCTCACCGGAGTTCTTGAATCGTATTGACGATATTATCATGTTTAATCCTTTGACCAAAGAGGATATCTACAAGATTATCGATATTGAGTTGAAGAGCCTGTTCAAACGGGTGAACGATCTCGGTTTGGTGATTACGATCTCGAAAGAAGCGAAAGATTTCATTATCGAGAAAGGGTATGATCCTCAATATGGAGCTCGTCCGCTGAAACGAGCTATTCAGAAATACTTGGAGGATGAATTAGCCGAGGTGATTATTAAAGGTATTGCGGAGGGAACGGAACTGGATGTCGGTTATGATAAGGAGAATGATAAATTGATTATTACCGAGAAAGAAAAGAAATAAACGTGAAATAGTTTTATAAGTAAATAGCCGATTGCAACTTTTAGTACAATCGGCTTTTACTTATAAAGTAAGAAGATTTATTTTTTAATTACTTTCTGTAAAGCATGAAGCATGGGTTCCACGCTGAGGTCGTTGCCCGTGGCTTGGATCATCCATTCGTTGGGAGTAAGACGGCCCAGACGGTAAATGCGGTCAACTTCTTGTGCGAAATTCTTGCCGTTAAGATAGTCTTCCAGCTGGAATTCGATGATTTGACCGAAGGCATAAGCTGACAGGTACAGCGGGTAGCTGATCATGTGGGAATAGATTGCTAGAACCGTTTCGTCTTTTTTTCCGAAGACAGGGGCATAGTATTTATTCCATATTTCTTTTGATAAGTTGATCGTGGCTTCTTTTAACTGTTCGGCTGTCGCATTCGGGTTTGCGTACAACCATTCCCAGATGGAGATGTCGAGCATAGAGACTCCCATAATTTCGTACAGGCTCCAGAATTTATCAAGAATGTCCATCTTGTCTTTTTCCGGGTCATTATTTTCGATGCCCAGTAATTGTAGATCCCGTTTTTGGAACACGAAGGCAAGTGCCTCCGTGAAAGCCGTGTTCGGAACTCCGGCCATCATGAAATTGTCTACATTGTACATGGAAATAGTTTGTTCCACGTTGTGACCGAATTCATGGACGGCAATGTTGTATCCCTTGTAATTCATACCTTCTGCCGGGATTCGAGTGCGGAGGTGTGATTGTTGGCCTTTCATGGCGGCTCCCCATGCATGTCCTGAACCTCTGGCGGCATCCACGGCTATTTTGTCACAAATTTCGTTTGCTCTCTCGGGGGTGAAACCCAGATGCGTGAGCAGGGAGGGAAGTCCTGCTTTAAAGGCCTCTGCATTTGGGTAAAGTTTTTGTATCTGGGAGTCCAGTTTGGTTTCGTCCAGATTGCTGCGGGGTTTGAATCCGTCGTACCAGATATCATAAGCTTCTAGCTTGCGGCCCAGGCGTTTGGAGATGATCTTACCGACTTCTTTCAGTTCCGGAGAAGTGAGGAATTGGGTGAAAAGAGCTTTTACGTCTTCTACCGACACTTCCATTTCTCCCGAAAACTTCCTTGCAATGAAATTTTTGCCGGCATAAGGGTCGATGGCTTTCATAGCGTGGAAGTTATTTAACATGCGTTGATAACGTTCTGTTGCCTCCGGGGTGCCCGTTGCGGTTTGTTCGTTTTGGGTGAGCGTGTTGGAGTAAGGATTCCAGTCGTAAGCTCCGGAATTGATGACTTGCACGGGGATTTCCTGCGAGATAATCCGTTTCATGACCTCATAAACAGTGCGTTGTTTGTCCAAGCCTTCTTTTCCTTTGTTGTAGTTGGCCTTGATTTCGTCTCTTAAATTCCAGTGAGTAAGCAAAATTTTGTCTTTGGGGAAGAGCTTTTTTCCTTTGGCGTTTAGTACATGGCCCATGTAAATGTTGTAACTTGAAATGTACACGTCTGCATCACTTTCCGCTTTCACACCAGCTTGGATTAGTTCTGCCGGAACCCGTTGGGTGAATACATCACCGAGACGGGCATAGGCCCAAGCCCTGCGGTCGGAGCCTAGTTTTTCTTTGTCTTGTAAAGGTACTTCCGGGAAGTTGAGGGCAATGATAAAGCCGATTTTATTGTTGTAAAAATCGTTAATCAAGTGAGAGCCGGGACTATAAGCACCGAACATAGGATCAATGTCATGAAGGGGACCGTTGTCTTGGTGCAAATTTAATTGAAGTTGAAGCGTGATTTCGTTAAAATGTCCCCATAAAGCTTCGAAGTAATGGCTTACTTTTTGGAATACCTGTTGTTTCTGCTCGGGATTGGTGATATAGTTTTTCACGCAAAATTCTTGGAATTCGGAATCTGTGCCATCTTGTGATTGCCAAAGGTGGGCGACTTGTCGTACCCCGGTTTCGATGGCGGTTGTGTTAGTACCTCCTTTTGCCTGAATGTCGGTAATGGTGGCTTGAATTGTTTTCTCTGGGATAGCAGCTTTTGTCAAGAATCCCGAGAATAGGCATACCAATAATAACGAGTGTTTCATAACCGTTTTTAGTTTATAAATTTGAGGGGCTGTAAACTACAGCCCCTCGATTTGGTTTATTGATTTAGTAGTTGGAAATATACAATGTCTTCCCAGCCGTTTCCTCGGCGGAGCCAGTTTTTCCGATACCCGGTTTGCACGAAACCAAGTTTCTCGAAAAGTTTGCGGCTGCCAATGTTTCCGCTGGGTACGCTACTGTAAATTTGATTTAGTCCCAGTGTTTCGAAACAGTAGTCGATCATCAAGCGAATGGCGGCTGTCGCATAGCCTTGTTTTTGGTTTTCCGTATTGTGGATCATAATTCCAATACCGGCACGCTGATGGTATGGATCGAAATCATAAAGATCAACTAGTCCAATCCGGTCATTAGTATCCACTCTTTCAATCATCAAGCGGAGTTGCTTGGTGGTATATATATCCAGATGACAAGTTTCGATGTATTTCTTTAACGTGAACAGGGAGAAGGGGGTAAGCGTGTCACTGACTTCCCATAAATCCATATCATTTTCCCATTGATACAGACATTCTAAGTCTTCAGGTTCTAAAGCTCTTAAGCGAATGATGTCATCGTTTATCATAGTTGCTGTTTTATAATTTTTTCGAATAAGTAGTATTATTTATCGCTTTCAAATATAACACTTTTTGGCATTAGTTGGTGTTAACACGGAGAAAAAAATAGGTAGGAAGATAAATCTTGCGACTTTTAAAACTATCTTTGTCGGGAAAGATAAACAGGTATCATAATAGAGCAATATTCATGTATAATTTACTGACCATCTTGGGGGCTACGGCCACGGGAAAGACCTCTTTAGCGGTACGTTTGGCTGCGGAATTGAAAGGAGAGATTATTTCAGCCGATTCGAGACAAATTTATCGTGGTATGGATCTCGGTACGGGGAAGGACTTGGACGAGTATGTCTATGAGGGTACGCTTGTACCTTATCATTTGATTGATATTGCCGATGCCGGGTTTCGTTTTAATTTGTTTATGTATCAACAGGAGTTTTTAAACGTGTGGAGGGATTGTGAACGTAGGGGTGTTTTTCCTGTTTTGTGTGGGGGAAGCGGCTTGTACGTGGAGTCTATACTGAAAGCTTACCGGATGACTCCTGTCCCGGAAAATCCCGGATTACGGGAACGCTTGGCCTGTAAGTCGTTGGCGGAATTATCCGATATCTTGTCCTCCTATCGTTCTTTGCATAACACGACGGATACGGATACGGTAAAGCGGGCGATTCGGGCTATTGAGATTGCCGAGTATTATACTACACATGAACCCGTGAAAGGGGAGTTCCCGGAGATCCGATCTTTGATTATCGGGGTTCTATTTGATCGTGAGACTCGTCGGAAACGGATTACTGAACGTTTACACGCCCGCTTGCAGGCGGGAATGATTGATGAGGTGAAGGGGTTGCTTGACCGGGGAATAAAACCGGAAGACTTGATATATTACGGGTTAGAGTATAAATACCTTACCTTGTATCTTACCGGAGAGTTGACTTATGACGAGATGGTGGAGCAATTGAACATTGCCATTCATCAGTTTGCCAAGAGACAAATGACCTGGTTCCGTAAAATGGAACGGGACGGGTTCGAGATCAAATGGCTGGATGGAAATATGCCATTGGATGAGAAGGTCGAACAGGTGAAAGAGTGGCTTTATTAATTTTAGATTTTAAAATTTTAGATTCCAGCTGTACAACCTGTAACCTGCCAACCTGTAATTCTCTGCAGGCTAACTAATCATGGCAATGACAACTACAATCGTGGTCGTGATGATGTTCTTCTTCATCCTCTTCATCTTTTTTGAGGAGCATTTCTTCCAAGTGAGGGATGGTGCCTTCTAATAAGAAAGCGTTGTCTTCGTTACTTTCGGATTTTAAACGTTGAATGGCTATATGGATTTTTTCTTCAGGGATGTTACCGTGTAGGTTTTCAATGACGGTGGAGGCTTCTAGTGCTGCGATGAAGTCTTCACGCAATAACATATCAACGAACACATCTAGATATTCTGAAAAATCGATAGCTGATTCCCAGCATATGCGTAATAAATTGGCTTTTCCGCTACCTTCGGGAGCGTTGATCAATTTATCCATTAAGACTGTTTTGAAGTCTGATTCTTTCACGTCCGAGAGTAAGGCCGTGAGGTTGGTAATGATGTTTGCGTCCTGACTTTGTAACAGGATGTCCAGTAATTCGGGGACGATGGAAATATCACCTTCTTGTTTGATTTGTTCGA
Organism: Butyricimonas virosa; assembly: GCA_020743075.1. GTDB lineage: Bacteria > Bacteroidota > Bacteroidia > Bacteroidales > Marinifilaceae > Butyricimonas > Butyricimonas virosa_A. The sequence goes on from DYVS01000317.1 coordinate 9,474, forward strand.
TGGCCCCTCTGACGATGTCCATATCATTGCTGGACAACTGTTTCAATATATCTTGTTTGTTTTCCATGTGTTTCTAAATATTTGTATCCAATACTTTTTCGGGTATTGGATACAAATATAAGGATCATTTGCGGGATTTCTTCGCTCTGGGGTGGAAATTTGTGATTGTATCCCGGAGATATGAGTTATCCAGGTGCGTGTAAATTTCCGTTGTTAGGATAGATTCGTGTCACAGCATATCTTGAACCGTGCGAATGTCTGCACCTCCGTTTACCAAGTGAGAGGCAAATGAGTGGCGGAAGGTATGTGGGGATACCACTTTATTCAAGCCGGCACGGAGTGCTGTTTCTTTGATAATATTGAATATCATCACGCGGGAAAGAGATTTTCCCATCTTGTTTAAAAAGAGAATATCCTCGAATCCTCTTGCTTTTTTCATTCTGTCGCGATCTTTTTTCAAATAGCAACGGATCTCGTCTTTTGCTTTCGCTCCCAGTGGAACAATCCGTTCCTTGTTTCCTTTCCCCTCGATTTTGATGTATCCTGTTCGGAAGTTAATTTGTGATAACTTCAAGTTGACAAGTTCAGATACGCGCAAACCGCAAGAATATAATGTTTCGAGGATTGCTTTATTACGTTGTCCTTCTTGTTTGGTCAGATCCACAGCGTTAATCATGGCTTCAATTTCTTCGACGCTGAGGACGCTAGGAAGAGTACGTCCGATTTTGGGTGCATCAAGTGAGTTTGCCGGGTTAAGTCCGATGGCTCCATCGTATAACAAATACTTGAAGAAAGATTTGATACTGGATATACTTCTAGCTTGAGTACGGGGAGTAACCCCGGTGTCTTTCAAGGCGGAAATATACTCGTTTAATACGTCGTAGGACACTTCTTTCGGATTCAATGTAGGTGTCCGTTGTTCACAATAGGCTCCCAGCTTTCTGATGTCATTCAAATAAGCTTCCACCGAGTTGGTTGATAGTGATTTTTCTAAAATCAAATAAGTCCGAAAACTATCTATCGCTTCGTTCCAAGTCATTTTTAGCTGTGTTACAAAATAAATAATACAAATTCTAATTCACCACTTTAAACCTATCTCAAGAGTATTCTGATAGATTTTGCCAGATAAAGGTATAAGTTTTTTCTTTGAGTTGTAACAGTTTTGTCAAGTTTAACACTCATAATTTTTATTATTAGACCTTGTAATCGAAATTTAATACCTAAATCCGGCTTGAAATGTCCGGTGTCATCGTTTTTTTTGTTAATTTTGTATTGAGTAAAAACGGTGAATATGAAGATATTGATTTTAAACGGTCCCAATCTTAATCTTTTGGGAATCAGAGAAAAAAATATTTACGGGGAAACCTCTTTCGAGGAGTACTTATCGGGGCTGAGAGATTTCTACACGATGGTCGAGATCGATTATTACCAGTCGAACGTGGAGGGGGAGCTTATCAATAAAATTCATGAAGTGGGATTCTCCTATGACGGGATTATTTTGAATGCGGGAGCTTACACGCATACTTCGATTGCTATCGCAGATGCTATTTCGGCGATTCCCTGTCCCGTGATCGAGGTTCATATTTCTAACACGGCAAAACGGGAAATATTCCGTCATGTTTCTTTCCTAACACCTGTTTGCCGGGGGGTAATTGCCGGTTTTGGATTGAAATCCTACGAACTGGCGTTACAGGCTTTTATGTGACAGTTTCGCCACATTACAAGTTGGGGAAATACGCAAAGAATAACTATTATTATTAATGATATGAAAAAGACTAAGATTGTGGCTACCATATCTGACAAAAGATGTGAGGTAGAGTTTTTAGAGAAGTTATATCGTGCCGGGATGAACGTGGTACGGTTAAATACTGCTCATCAGGATATGGAGCAGGCGTTGAAGGTAGTGGAGAATGTTCGGAAAGTTTCGGATAATATAGCCATCTTGATCGACACGAAGGGACCGGAAGTGAGAACGATGCTTATGGATGAACCGATGCATGTAGATCGGGGAGAAACGGTTTATTTGACAGGAGATCCGGAGTTGAAGATGGATGGGAAATTGATTCACGTGTCTTATCCTTATTTTGCTGAAGATATAAAAGTGGGAGACAAGGTGTTGGTGGACGACGGGGATGTGGAGTTGATTGTTGTCGAGAAGAAAGATCATTATTTGAAAATGATGGTGACCAATGAGGCTGTCATTAAGAATCGTAAGAGTGTAAATGTACCGGGAGCTTCCTTGAAATTGAAATCTTTGAGTGATAAGGACCGGGCGTTTATTGATTTTGCAATAGATAATAATCTGGATTTTATTGCTCACTCCTTCGTGCGCAATAAGGAGGATGTTATGGCGATACAGGCTATTTTGGATGCCCGGGGAAGTAAGATCAAGATCATTGCCAAGATCGAGAATCAAGAGGGGGTGGATAATATTGACGAGATTCTGGATTACGCTTACGGGGTGATGGTTGCCCGCGGGGATTTGGGGATCGAGATCGAGGCGGAGAAAATCCCTAAGATTCAACGATATATTGTTAAGAAATGTATTGAGAGTAAGAAACCCGTGATTATTGCCACGCAAATGTTACACACGATGATCGAGCATCCTAGGCCGACTCGTGCGGAAATCAGTGATATTGCGAATGCCATTTACATGGGTACGGATGCGATCATGTTAAGTGGGGAAACGGCTTACGGGGCATATCCCGAGGAGGCGGTAACCGTGATGCGTGAAGTGGCAGAGGAGAACGAGGGAACAGTTCCGCCGGATGCGGGGAGAAGTTTGGTCCGTATAAATAATGAGATTACGGCAGCGTTGGCTCGTTCGGCAGTGAAAACAGCATTGATGTTACCGATTAAAGCGATTGTGGTTGACACGCTTTCCGGACGTACAGCCCGTTATCTGTCGGCCTTCCGGAGTGACTTACCCGTTTACGCCCGGTGCTATAATGAACGGGTTATGCGTGAATTGGCACTCTCGTTTGGGGTGTATCCTTATTATACAGAAAAACCGATGTCACGGGATGAGTTCATGAATGATCTGCCGGAAATGTTGATGCAGAATGGCATTAAGGCTGATGACTACGTGGTGGTTGTTGGGGGAAGTTTCGGGCATGGTAAAGGAGCCTCGTTTATAGAGGTATGTAAGATCGGGGAAATCCGGTAGTGGATTTACGATTTGTGATTTTAAATTTTAGATTGAGAGCTTTAAGAATTCAATCTAAAATTTAAAATCTAAAATCCTATCAGTGCTTGTCTTTCAAGATGTCCCGGATTTCAGTCAATAGTACTTCTTCTTTC
>DYVS01000318.1:0-4588 GCA_020743075.1 Butyricimonas virosa
GAACAACACGCTCCCCGATAGGTCCACGTTCGACAGGTCACAATTCTCAAACAGCACGTCCGTGAGCCGGGCTTCCCGGAAACGACAACTGGGAAACGAGACATGATCGAACACGCAGGACGACACGTTCACCTCCGACAAATCCACTCCGTCAATCACTTCCCGACTGAACGAGCGACAATCCACCTCGTCATCATTCACCAGTAACTCGCAGAACAACTCACTCCCGGCTTCCACGCCCCGTAAGACGGGCGGCACAATTCTTACCTCATTATTACTTTTTTTCACGTGACCTGATTTTTTGTTTCACGCAAATATACACAAACCTCTTCCCGGATAAAAATAAACCCGATAGAAAAACATTTCAAGTTAATTCTCAGTATAAATAAGAGAATATTAATTATATAATGTTATGGAAACGAGCTTCTTGAAACTTATAGAACACAGCATAAAAGAACACTGGCACCTTCCTTCCCTAACAGATTATGAAGGAGCAGAGCACAATTATAAAGACGTGGCACGATGGATCGAGAAACTACACATTCTCTTCGAGAAAAGCGGCATCCAACCGGGGGATAAAGTAGCGCTATGCAGTCGCAACACGTCCAACTGGGGAATAGCCTTCTTCGCCACACTAACTTACGGGGCAGTGGCCGTACCCATCCTTAACGAGTTTAAACCCGATACGATCCACCACATTATCAACCACTCCGGCGCCCGACTCCTTTTCGTCGGAAAATCCGTGTGGGACAACATAGACCACGAAAGTATGCCAACGCTCGATGGGATCATCGCCATGGCTGATTATTCCGTGATTTCCTCTCGCAACATAGTACTCGCAGAGATCGCACCCCAACTAGAAACTCTGTTCAAAGCCAAATATCCCGAAGAACTACGAAACAAGGACATACACTACCGCACGGAACAACCGGAAGAACTGGCCATGATCAACTACACTTCAGGCACGACCAGCTCCCCAAAGGGGGTGATGCTTCCCTACCGCAGTATGTGGTCCAATCTCCGTTACGCCCTTGACCAAATGGGTTACGCACCGGGCGAAAAACTCGTTTCCATCCTCACCATGGCACACATGTACGGGTTGGCCTTCGAATTCATCTACCCTTTCGCCAGTGGAATACATATCTACTTCCTGCAAAAAATGCCCTCACCCAAGATACTGGGGGAAGTCTTCGCCGACATCCGCCCGCACCTGATCGTCGCCGTGCCTTTAATTATCGAGAAGATCATCAAAAGCCGGGTACTCCCGCAATTGGAAAAGTTTCATATCAAGCTGATGCTAAAAATGCCCATCATCGGGGGAAAAATCCGCCACAAGATCAAACGGCAAATTCTTGATGCTTTCGGGGGACGATTCAAGCTACTCGCAGTCGGAGGAGCCGCCCTCAATAAAGAAGTCGAGGCCTTCCTCCATTCCGTGAAATTCCCCTACACCGTGGGCTACGGCATGACCGAGTGCGGACCCGCCATCGCTTTCGATCACTGGCAAACGTTCCGTCCCACCTCCTGCGGGAAAGCCGTGGACCGCATGGAAATCCGCATCGACTCATCCGATCCGTTCAACCAAGTCGGGGAAATCCTCACCAAAGGCATGAATGTCATGGACGGGTACTACAACAACCCGGAAGCATCCAATACCGTTCTTTCTCCCGACGGATGGCTCCACACGGGGGATCTTGGCGTGCTAGACCCGGATGGATATCTCTACATCAAAGGTCGTAGTAAAAGTCTCATTCTCGGCCCCAGCGGACAGAACATTTACCCTGAAGAAATCGAGGACCTGCTCAACGCCCAGCCTTATATTGCGGAGTCGCTAGTGATTGAACGGGAAGGTAAACTCGTGGCCCTTGTCTATCCGGATGCCGAGGTTATGAAGCAAAATAAAATATCCCGCGAGACTCTTCTCAAAATCATTCACGAGACCCGCAAACAGATCAACCAGCAGCTCCCGGCATACAGCCAGATTGCCCGGATAGAGATTCACGACGAGGAATTCGAGAAGACTCCGAAACGAAGTATAAAGCGGTTCTTGTACCAGTAGCGAGGATGTAAATTTGCAAATGTCCCTTATTTTTACTATATTGTGAATCCAAACGGCGAATCATGGCTCGTGGTACATGATTTGCTATATATTAAAACAACATCTATATTTACAAAAAACAACAAGAACATGAAAACGCTGAAAACAATCATTCCAATAGGAATACTTCTTTTTACCTGCCTTTTCGCAATGGGTGAAAAGAAACAGAAGAGCGACACCGCAGGTATCGCCAAAATCGAACAACTCATGAAAAACCGTGAATTCTACATCGAGGTTGACCAAGCTTTCCCGACAGGTAACAGCAGCATCACCATCAACTCCAAATACGGGCAGAAACGCATTGGAGGCGAAGGCTACGTTTCGCTGGCAACCAACGAAGGACAACTCTTTATCCTTGACACCGTAGCCTCGGGACGCCTGCCATTCTTCGGACGGGCCTACTCCACAGAATACGGACAAGGCGGCGGAATCGAATTCGAGAAAGCAAAGATCGAAAACGAATCATTCAAGGTGATCAATAAACGCAAAAAACATTACATCGAATACAAATTCAACGTGAGAAATCGCAACGATGTCTTCAACTTCTACGTGGAAGTCTACGGCAACGGGAAATGCAGTGTCAACGTGACCAGCAACAACCGGGCAAATATCTCCTATGGCGGTGATCTTACTCCAATTCCGGATGATAAGAGAAAAGCACTGGGAATATAACTAAATCCATAGAGTTTGTAAGGTTTATAAACCTTACAAACTCTCCCTACTTCACGAACTTACCCCCTTCATCTCGAAATATCGAAAAATATTCGTAACTTTGACATTTGTTTGACAGTATATTTACAAATGGAAGAAAGTTTTATATATTATATAGAGGGTAGTATCAAGGAAAACTGGGATCGTCCGGCACTGACCGACTATCACGGAATAAATTGTAACTACAAGGACGTGGCCCGGAAAATAGAAAAATTACACATTCTTTTCGAACACGCAGGCATTAAAAAAGGAGATAAGATCGCATTATGTGGGAGAAATTCCACAAATTGGGGAATTGCATTCCTCGCCACGCTAACTTACGGGGCTGTTGTGGTACCCATCTTGAACGAATTCAAACCGGATAACATACATAACATCGTGAATCATTCCGAGGCTCGACTGCTTTTCGTGGGTAGTGTCGTGTGGGAAGGATTGAACGAGGCTTCAATGGAAGCGCTGGAAGGTATTCTAAGCCTAGAAGACAACTCGATACTCGTATCACGTAGCCAAATGTTAACACACGCACGGGAACGACTGAACGAGTTATTCGGGAAGAAATACCCCGATCGTTTCCGCCCGGAAGACGTGAACTACACGTATGACAAACCGGAAGAACTTGCTATTATTAACTACACGTCGGGAACCACCAGTTTCTCGAAAGGGGTTATGCTCCCCTATCGTAGCCTTTGGTCAAACCTCACATTTGCCTTCGGGGTATTCGGGAAACTACCCGGAGAACAGGTTATATCCATGCTCCCCATGGCACATATGTACGGGTTGGCTTTCGAGTTTATCTACGAGTTTGCCAGTGGGGCTCACGTATTTTTCCTGACGAGAACCCCGTCCCCCAAGATCATCGCAGACGCCTTCTCCACGGTAAGACCCAACCTGATTATTTCCGTACCCTTGATTATCGAAAAGATCATCCGGAAAAAGGTATTCCCGGCACTGGAAAAACCATTGATAAAACTCATGCTTAACCTGCCGTTACTCGACAAGAAAGTGAAAAACTCCATCCGTCAGAAAGTCATTGATGCCTTCGGCGGGAATTTCAAGGAACTCATCGTCGGCGGGGCAGCACTTAACAAAGAGGTAGAAGAATTTCTACACTCGATAAACTTTCCATATACCGTGGGTTACGGTATGACCGAATGTGGCCCGATTCTCTCGTACGCCGGATGGGAAACTTTCAAAAAAGGTTCCTGCGGAAGAGCGGCACCCCGTATGCAACTGAAAATAGATTCACCCGATCCGGCACATATCGTCGGGGAAATCCTAGCCAAAGGAGACAACCTTATGATCGGGTACTACAAGAACGAGGCAGCCACACATGCCGCTTTCACACCCGACGGCTGGCTACGCACGGGAGACCTCGGATTGATTGACGAGGAAGGCAATCTTTTCATCAAGGGACGCAGTAAAAACATGATTCTCGGTCCCAGTGGTCAAAACATCTACCCGGAAGAAATCGAGGATCATCTGAATAACCTTCCCTATGTATGCGAATCCATCGTCGTCGAGAAAGAAGGCAAACTCACCGCCCTTATTTATCCCGACTTCGAGGCCATCAATGCCGACAACAAGAACTCGGACGAGGCTATCGCTGCCATCATGGAAGAAAATCGGAAACAAATAAACGAAACTCTCCCGGCATACAGCCAGATCGCAAAAGTCACGATATACAACGAAGAGTTTGAAAAAACACCCAAAAAGAGTATCAAACGGTTTTTATATCAATAACGGCTAGCCGTTATTGATATAAAAACCGTTTGATACTCT
>DYVS01000319.1:0-28389 GCA_020743075.1 Butyricimonas virosa
CCATATCTGATGTTTTATATATGAATGACATATCATTTGTTCCACCTCACGCAATCCGTCCAACCCCATTCATCGAACAGCCATGTTTCTAAGAAGAAAAGTACAAAGGGCAGCAGGAACAGAAAATATGCCTGTACTGCGCTGATATGCTTAGAGCGGCGGTAGCGGTTCAACAATGCCTGTACACGGGTTTTCCTGTATCGTGCAAGAATAAATACACAAATAAACAAAAACATTGCACCTAAATAGCCAAGATGTAAGGACGACCATTGCGGTACATTGTTAATCAGGAGAAAGTTACCGGGCAGAACTACTATCCACCACCAATACCAAAACAGCAGTATAAAACCTGACATCCGACCTATCTTCTTGCCCCAAACCTCTCCCTTGAAATATAGGTAGTCAAAAAAATAGTATCTGTAATTCGTCCGGTTTGCACGCTGCTTCACTCGTTCAAAATAGTTATCTGTCTTTTTTATTCCTTTATTCATAATGGTTTGGTGAGGGAAAGCGTTCAGGGGTTATCTTTCCTTGTTACCAATGAATTTGCTTTTATATATAGCGTACTCTACTGTGTAAGTAGCCAGCTTCACGCCCAAGAACATACCTACAAGCAATATATATGCTACTAAGCAATATTGATTATACAAGAGGTCTTTTAAGAATACAGGTATCAATAAGGCTATGATTGTAGCGTTCTGAAACCACTTCTGTACTTTCAATAAGAGGTTAATGTATAAATGATTTCCTATGTAATTGAACCCCCATTTATAATTATACCGTTTCAGATAAGATAGTGAAAACCACAATCCTACAAGTGCAGTAATAAGGGCTACTCGCCACCATGCTCCCATGTATGGGAACATACCTTTTAAGAATGTCAGCAAAACAACACCTATTATGCTACATTCATATACAATTCTTACTCTTGTTACATTATTCATATATGTACGCTATTGGTTAGAAAGGAGCATCGTCAGATGCTATCTTTCGTTGTTACTAACTTATTAAATCTTTATTGTATAATTTTTAGCCAATGACGATGTGTTATTATAAAATAAAGTAATACAACCAAAATGGGATAAATCATCCATGATATGAAGGAAGAAATCTTTTGGCTATTAAATATTAGAGGTTTACTCCTTATAATTTCCATACCTTTTTTCCTTTTGATATAATACGAACAGAATGTTTTGTATAGTAAAACATAGATTATGATAAAAAACACAAAAGGGGTTTTATAATTGAAATTCTCCTTTATCAGTAGATACGTCAATACTATAACAGGAAGAAATAATATTCCACATATTATCTGTATCGTCCGCTCATGTGGATTTTCCAATATAAATTTATCCCTATTAAATATGAATATCTGATAATACATCGCATCTAAAATGAATTTTATCATAAAGAGTTATTCGTATTGTTAGTAATTGTTGGTAATGGCTTGACAAGGAGCTGCGTTTAGCAGCTAACTTGGCTTGTTATCAGTGATTTATTTTGCGATACCTGCACATGTAAATTTTAATCCTGTGATTGAATATTGCTTCACAAAATCTACAAATTCATCTGTGCAATAATAATTGTTATTAAACAGACTATCCCGAAATATGATATATGAACCGATATTTCCTTTATTGAAAATACCATTATTATCTCTCATCATCTTCAAAATTTCTTCATTGCTCTTGGACTCTATATTTAAGGCATCGACTGTATTCAATACATTTATAAAATAATAGTTTGAAGTATTACCGTCTACATTGACAGGTAAAACTTCTATTTGTCCTTTCAGCTTTTCAGCGAGCAATAAAGATGTTCTTTTATTTACTATCAGACAACCAGAAAAATAACAAGAAGCATCAAAGTCCTCACTTCGTTTGTCTTTCTTTTTTCTTTTATCTTTAAACAATTCTAAGCTAAGCCCTTTCCACTCATTAACAAGTGATTGACCATTATAATCCCAAACATCTTTATTTGATTTATCTTCTTCCTTGAATACAAAGAACTTGTAATTATCAAAGTCTTGTCCAATTTCATATATATTCATAATGTTACACTATTTAATTACTGATAATGGTTAGCAGGGAACGGCTTGTCCGTTATCCTGCGTTGTTAGCGAAATTATTTTATCCACTCACAGAAACTAAGTCAGATACAGCTTTCTTCTTTCAATTATTTTTCTTAGCCATTGAGGGGTGTATTCTTTACTTCGTGGATAATCCTCAAATGCTCCAATAAGCCAATCGGGATTATTGAATATGTCGGAAATGGATGTTATATCATCGTAATTAAAGGATATATCATAAGAATTGCCTTTTTCTATTGTTATACAGCATTGCATCCATGCTCCTTCTTTGGGGGCTTGTAGATACATATCTTTGTGGATATGAAACAGACTGTTATGAATAAGATTTTCTATACTTTGGCAGAGTGTTATTTTCTGAACTTCTTCTTCCCGACAACAAGTAATGTTCATATAAGAAGCAGAAATGAATGTATAGCTTAATACAATTTTATTCCAGTCTTTCGTTTGCTTATCCGTTGCTTCTATCAGTGCATGTACCAGTTGTTGTATTTGATTTGACACATTTTCAATCTGCCAACTTTGTGTGCGTTTGGGAATAGAAATCTGATTTTGCGACTTTTTAGATGTTGGTTTTATCATTGTATATGGTGTATTCGATTTTTCACACATACTAAGAACCATATCAAGATACCACAACCAATATTCCTTGCGTTTCTCCGCATTACCTATTTCCATGAAAGGATTGCTGCCCGAATAGGCTATTGAGCATATAAAATCCGCATTCCAGCTTTCAAAGTCGAAAGCATTATCATCTTCACCGTTATAATCCTCTATCTCCAATATGGTAGCTGCATCATTCCGAATAGCATATCCTAAAGCGATGATTGCCGACCCTGCCATATCTTCGCAACTCTCAATGGATTGTTCCGCATAATTGCATAACCGTTCCACCGAAACCGATATGCTTTCGGCAGTGCCCTTATTCTTGTAAAGATAACTATCTATTTCGGACAAGACACTGTATAATGGGTTTTCATTGTCATATTCCTTTGTAAAGCAAGAACAGACTTTCTTGCAACACTCGCATAATACTTTTTGTACTATACATATATCGCTTATTTGTTTCATCAAATCAACACGATAGGGCAAAGGCAAATGCCCCATACTGTTTTGATTGATTATTTCTTTCAGTTTTTCTACTTGCTGTATCATACTGGTTTCTGTTTTCGCTAATGGTTAGAAAGGAGCATCGTCAGATGCTATCTTTCGTTGTTATAAACTTAATTGTTCTTGCTCACTTACATTTTCGTTTATTAGTCTGCACATATATTCTTGCAGGCAATAATTATATATTTCAGCAGTAAGTAATGATTTTATATATTCCACATTTTCATATATGTATTTCATTTTATAAGCTAATATTTCAAAGGGCATATCTTCGTTATTATATGTAGCCATTATCTGCCATAAATTTGAAATCGTTTGGCTTATGTCATTATCTTGGCACTGTTTATTGGCTTCCATATTCTGATATTTATAGATGTAATACTCTGTGTATGCTGGTATGCGGTATGTTTCATGTGTAAAGCCAGTTCCGCCCCCGGCAATACATCTCAACATATCATTTACACAATAGAATATTTTGTTTAACGTCTTACGTTCACAACGATAGTGTTTCCTATTATTGGCATTAAACTGTGCATACCATATACAATATAAGTCAAATCCGGTTTCTCCATAGAAATAACCTTGCAATGAAGTATATTGTTGGCGGTATAATGTATCGGGATAAACCGCTGCCGAATTTGCAAACAATCTTTCCGCATCTTCTTCTATATAGCGGTACTCTTTCTTACTTTGTTTACGGAATTTATCAATATTGAGTATATCATCTTGTATGTTACGTTCACACAGAGTTTTACTACAAGAGCAACCCATTACCACGAAAATGGCAAGAACAAATAGTACTATGTTTGCAATGCGATACATATTGTTTATAATGGCTTGACAAGGAGCTGCGTTTAGCAGCTAACTTGGCTTGTTACCAATATAATTTACAGGGAAACAGATAGCCATTTTTGCTTCCATGAAGAATATCTTTTCTTAGAATCCAAAAGCCATTTGCCTTTTTTTAACAAGAATATGTATTGCTTCTTTTCCTGCATAGGCACTTCTCTGTATGTGTGAACTACAATTTTGTCTTTTCCATCTTCTACGATATCGGTTATTTTCTCTTCATCAATATCATATTCATAAGAACCTTCATTGCCATAAGATATAGTAGTAGGTCTGCTATTCTTGCGTTCACGAGAAGTGCAGTAGGTCAAAAATATTTTTGATACCAATTCTTTTTGCTTGTTAAACTGTTCTTCAAATGAAAGTTCACTCTGCTTTGCAATATCATTACACATTACTTCCCACTCGTGCATATTCTGCATGAATTGAAGCAATAAATTCTGTATAGTTTCTTTTAGTTCTGTTTCCATATCTGTTCTATATTATTGGTAATTTATTTATAACCGCACCTTATGGTGTCGTTCCTACACTTCTATAACTGCACCTCACGAATTATCCAGTGTATCAAGAGGATTAGGGATTTTTGCTTTATGGGCACTTGACACATGAAGATAAATGGTTGTGGTCTTGATGTCGTTGTGTCCCAGCAATTCCTGTATCGTGTGCAGGTCTGTTCCCTGTTCCAGCAAGTGTGTGGCAAAGGAGTGGCGCAGCATATGTACGTGTACACGGTGTTTGATGCCAGCACGATGTGCGGCTTCTTTCAGCACTTTCACCAATGCACTTGCCGAATATTGCTCTCCGGGTGTTTCGCCCTCAAACAGCCATTTTTGTGGACGATATTCCCGAAAGTAGTGCCGTAGTTCTTCCAGCAATTTGGGTGAAAGGAGCGAATAACGGCATTTCTTCCCCTTGCCCATAATGCGAACCGACATTGTTTCACTGTTGATGTCCTGCGGGGTCAGGTTAAGCAATTCGCTTCTTCTAAGTCCGGCAGAGTAAACCAACGAAATCATGCAGTGATGCTTGATGTTGGAAATTTGTGCAAGGATGCGCTTAATTTCATTCTTGCTCAACACTTCGGGCAGGCTCTTGTACTCTTTGGCACGGGTGATACCGCCGTAGTATTGCCGTTTGCCGCCTTTCACCTGCTCGTAATAGAACTTGATAGCATTGATGCGCATATTCTGTTGCGACACCGAGATTTTCTTCTCGTTCACAAGATAGAGTATGTACTTGTTGATGTCCGGCACTTTCAGGCGGTCGATGTTCCGTCCCTTGTGATATTCCATGAAATCGCTGAAATAGGCACGGTATGTTTTGACTGTCGAGGGGCTGTAACGCTTCTGTTCCAGCAGTTCGAGATAGCCTTTCGGCAGTGTGTATTCCCTTTTAGGTTTGGGATGCCGCACGTAAATCCGGCTGTAATCAATATAGGCGTGGGGGGAATAGCGGTCGTAGAAATCCGGCAGGCTGAAAGCGGCTGACGCTATATATGCAGAGCCGTTGCCAGCCATTTCTATGCCTGTGTCTTGGGCGAGCAGTTGGGCGACAGCCTGACTGTTTGCGTATTCTATCCGTATGTAGTCCGCACCGTCCCTTGTTTCTTTGTGTAGCACGATGCTTCCTCTTTGTTTCTGAACCTTATCCATGTCGCTGAATTTTGCTTCATGCTCCAAAGATAAAACAAAAACGCCACATTTTGAACATACGTTCAAAAATAATAGAGGTTAAAAAAACAAAACTGTATCAGGCTTTAAGCAGCGAATAGATATAGCGAAAGTTTTCTGCCAGTTCGTCCACGCTCAGACCGTTCAGAAATGCTTGTTCGTATGACAGTCCTAAAAACATTTGCCGGAACATGATAGCCGTTTTCCTCACGTCCGTGTCGTTTCTGATTTCCCCGCTGTCTTTTGCTTTTTGTATGACTTTCTCCCATAGGTCATAGTCTTGTCGGTAGATTTTCTCAATTTTCTGCCTGATGCCCGGATAGTACATACGCACTTGTGACAGGAAATGAAAGTAGTAGAAGTTAGGGCTACAATCATGTGGGCTGCTAGCATCGTCAATCAGTTCAACAATCCTTTTCATGGAAGCGGCTACCCCCGCCACGTATTGCCCGATGAACTTCTCCAACGTATCGGCAGGAGCGGCGAACTTGTTTCCCGGTTCGTGCATTTTTAGCACGTATTTGTCTGCTACAGCCATGAATAAATCCAGCTTGTGCGGAAAATAATAAACGATACCCGTTTTTGTCACCCCGCAGGCTTTGGCAAGCGTGATGATGCTTGCTTTCTCGTAGTTCATCCTGACAAATACCCCAAATGCTTTATCTATTACTTCTTCACGATTAGTTATTATCATACACGTTTGTTTTTAATCGGTTACGAAGATACGGATTTTGTTTTAACCATTTGTACCCCAGTGCTTTTTTTTAGTGCAAGGTGCAAGTATATATTTATATATATAGCTTGCACCTTGCACTAATCCAAAAATATTTATTATCAGATATTTGCGAGTTTCAAAAGAAAGCCGTATCTTTGAACCCGAAAGTTAGGCAGACAAACAGCGGTCAAAGTTGGACAGGCTTAACGGTTGAAAATCGTTACTGTTTCGTTACCTATTTGAAATTTTGAAAGCAAAGTAGCTGAAATATAAGCGGTTAGAGTTGTAGGTTCAAAACCCTCCCTCTCCGCTGAAAAGAACAAAAAACAAGAGAGTTTGCACACGAAGCTGACTCTCTTTTGCTTTTAAAGGATTCGAACGAAGGGGGTGGCGGGTTCGTAATCAGCTACTCTTTTTAATGTAATAAAATAATTATATCTTCGTATCCTTATTGGCGTTTTATGAATAAAGTACTGATTATAGACGATGAAGATCAATTAAGGGGATTATTATCCCGGATCATAGGGCTGGAGGGGTACGAGGTCTTCCAGGCAGATTCCTGCAAGAACGGGTTAAAGCAATTGGCGTTGCACGATCCGGACGTGGTGTTATGTGACGTGCGTTTGCCGGACGGGAACGGGGTGGAGTTGATTGCCGAGATCAAGCGGGTAAAGCCGCTGGCGGAGGTGATCATGCTGACGGCCCACGGGAATATTCCCGACGGGGTGCAGGCAATCAAGAATGGGGCGTTTGATTATCTCACAAAAGGGGACGATAACAACCGGATTATCCCGTTGATCAGTCGGGCTATGGATCAGGTGGCGAAGGCCAAGCGGGAAAGGCAGGCGGAGATCCCGGTGGATCGGGAATACTCGTTTGACACGATTCTGGGGAGTTCAATGGCAATTCGGGAGGCCATTGCGCTGGCAAAGAAGGTTTCCGTGACGGATGTTCCCGTGCTATTGACGGGGGAAACCGGGACTGGGAAAGAGGTGTTCGCTCAGGCGATTCACCGGAATAGCGAACGGGCCAAGAAGTCTTTCGTGGCGGTGAATTGTGCGGCTTTCAGCAAGGAGTTGCTGGAGAGCGAGATATTTGGACATAAAGCAGGTTCTTTCACGGGTGCATTGAAGGACAAAAAGGGATTATTCGAAGAGGCGAATCACGGCACGATATTCTTGGATGAGATTGGGGAAATGGCGTTTGATTTACAGGCGAAATTATTGCGTATTTTGGAATCAGGTGAGTTTATCAAAATAGGGGACACTAAACCCACGAAGGTTGACGTGCGGGTGATTGCCGCCACGAATCGGGATTTAACCAAAGAGATTGAGAACGGGAATTTTCGGGAGGATTTATATTATCGGCTTTCCGTGTTTTGTATTCCATTGCCGCCATTGCGGGAGCGGATAGAGGATATTGAAGTCTATGTGCGGGCTTTCGTACAATATTTCGGGGCGAAGATGAAGAAGAAGGGACTGGAGATTCATCCGGATTACATGGAATGTCTGAAGCGTTATGGCTGGCATGGGAATGTCCGTGAATTACGTAATGTGGTGGAACGGAGTATCGTGATCGCGGGAGAAGGGCAGTTGACAGTGGATGATCTGCCACTTGAATTGCGACGTCCTGCTTCGAATAAGGGGGAAACGAGAGGACTTTCCGATTTTGATATGGCGAATATTGAGAAGAATCATATCCGACGGGTTCTTCAACACACCGGGGGCAACAAAACGGAAGCTGCCCGATTGATGCGTATCGGATTAACTACTTTGTACCGTAAAATCGAAGAATACGGGTTGGGGGATAAATAACAAGTCTAATCGTATTTGTTTCCCATTTTGCTATACCAAAATGAAAGGATGACCTTTTCATTTTGGTAGGGTTTCTTGTCTTCTATTCTTTTTAATAAATATGTTTATATTATTGTTCCATAGGTGGTTATAATAATTATTTCTTCGTGTGGCATACCATTGGTAGCACAAGGGCAAAGATTATTGAATTAATATATGAAATTATGGAACAGGTATTATCATTTATTTTCTTGTGTCTGACAGGCGTTGTCTGTTACTGGTTTTTCTTTAAGTGTATTGATTGGTTTGAAAAGATTTAGAGTAGAAAAAGATGTTTACGGTATTATTTGTTATCGGTTTAGCGATGTTCGGGTATATGATGTACGTAATGGTTAAACCCGAAAAGTTTTAGGATGAGAGTGTAAAAACGGATAGCGTTTAGTTATCAAGAAAAGTAGAAGAGATGAATACAGAAATTCTAGGAAGTGTGTTGCAGGTTGTCCTGTTGGTTGTGTTGGCTTACCCACTGGGACGTTACATTGCAAAAGTGTACAAGGGGGAGCGTGTATGGACTGATTTTATGGCTCCCGTGGAAAAATGGATGTTTAAGTTGAGTGGTATTAACCCGGAAGAATCAATGAACTGGAAGAAATTCCTGGTAGCATTGTTGACCATCAATGTTTTCTGGTTCTTTTGGGGAATGTTCCTGTTGGTATTTCAGGGATATTTGCCGTTGAACCCGGACGGGAATGTGGGGCAGACTCCTGATCAAGCATTTAATACCTGTATCAGTTTCATGGTGAACTGTAACTTGCAACACTATAGTGGAGAGTCGGGATTGACTTACTTCACCCAGTTGTTTGTAATCATGTTGTTCCAATTTATTACTGCTGCCACGGGTATGGCTGCTCTTGCCGGTATTTTCCGGGCGATGGCTGCCAAGACTACTCGGGATTTCGGCAACTTCTGGGCATTGCTTGTAAAAAGTTGTACCCGTATCTTGTTACCGTTATCATTGGTGGTTGGTTTTATCCTGATTATAGAGGGAACCCCGATGGGATTTGACGGTAAGATGGAAGTAACAACATTGGAAGGACAAACCCAAATGATTTCGCAAGGACCGACTGCAGCTATTGTACCTATCAAACAGTTGGGAACAAACGGTGGAGGATACTTCGGGGTGAATTCCTCTCATCCTTTGGAAAATCCGTCATTCCTGACAAATATGACAGAATGTTGGTCTATATTGATCATCCCGATGGCGATGGTATTTGCTTTAGGTTTCTATCTGAAGCGTAAAAAATTAGCCTATTCTATTTTTGGCGTGATGTTATTTGCCTTCTTGGTCGGTGTCGTTTGTGCCCACTACTTTGAGATGGGAGGAAGCAAACAAATCAATGAGATGGGCATCGCTCAAGACTTAGGTAGCATGGAAGGTAAGGAAATCCGAATCGGAGCGGCCGGTACTGCTTTATGGAGTCAGGTAACCACGGTTACTTCCAACGGATCTGTGAACGGTATGCATGATAGTTTGACTCCCATCACGGGAATGTTCTCCATGTTGAACATGATGATTAACTGCTGGTTCGGTGGTGTCGGCGTGGGATTCATGAACTACTATGTGTTTATCATTATTGCCGTCTTTATCAGTGGATTGATGGTCGGACGTACCCCGGAATTCTTAGGCAAGAAAGTGGAGGCGAGAGAGATGAAGATCGCCATGATCGTTGCTTTGGCTCACCCGTTCTTTATCTTGGCGTTTACCGCAATTTCCAGTTTCTTGGCCGCTCATAATCCCGTATTAGCGGATGCGTGGTTGAATAACCCTTCATTCCACGGTTTGAGCGAGATGTTATACGAGTACACTTCTTCGGCTGCCAACAACGGTTCCGGTTTTGAAGGGTTGAGTGACAACACTTATTTTTGGAATTACACTTGTGGAATCGTGTTGATTATGGGACGTTATCTCCCCATTGTCGGTCAAGTGGCGATAGCCGGATTGTTGGCCAATAAGAAATTTATTCCGGAGAGTGCGGGTACTTTGAAGACAGATACGACAACATTTGCCGTGATGACATTCTTGGTCATCTTTATCGTTGCCGCTTTGTCTTTCTTCCCGGCTTTGACGTTAGGACCTATTGCTGATTATTTATCATTTTAGATATTGAATTTAAATAGTATATGAATATGAAACCAGATAAATCAACTTCACTTTTCCCGAGAGAATTGGTACAGGAGAGTTTGAAGCAATCATTCGTGAAGTTAGATCCGCGAATTATGGTGAAAAATCCAGTGATGTTCACGGTGGAAATATGTACGGTATTGATGATTGTAGCTACATTGTATTTTCTTTTTGCCGGGATTACGGATCAAGGATCTTTCGGTTATAATGTGGCAATTTCCATCATATTATTTGTAACCTTATTGTTTGCCAATTTTGCTGAAGCTATTGCAGAAGCCCGAGGGAAAGCTCAGGCTGATAGCTTAAGAAAGACAAGAGAAGAGACTCCTGCAAAGTTAATCGTGAACAATAAAATTCAGGTAGTTAGCAGTTCTAAATTGAAAAAAGGAGATATCTTCGAATGCGAGGCCGGTGATGTGATCCCTTCCGATGGCGAAATTATCGATGGATTGGCCTCTATCGACGAGAGTGCCATCACGGGTGAAAGTGCGCCGGTAATTCGTGAAGCGGGTGGCGACAAGAGTTCCGTAACCGGGGGTACAAAAGTACTTTCTGATAAGATTCGGGTATTAGTAACGACTCAACCGGGAGAGAGCTTTTTGGATAAAATGATCGTCTTGGTCGAGGGGGCTTCTCGTCAGAAAACACCGAATGAAATTGCCTTGACAATATTATTGGCCGGGTTCACGTTAGTATTCGTCATCGTGTGTATGACACTGAAACCTTTTGGTGATTACGTGGGCACCAATATTACGGTGGCAGCTTTTATATCTTTGTTCGTCTGTCTAATACCGACAACGATCGGAGGATTACTTTCCGCTATCGGTATTGCCGGAATGGACCGTGCGTTGCGTGCCAACGTGATTACCAAATCAGGTAAAGCCGTGGAGACCGCGGGAGATGTTGATACTTTATTGCTGGACAAAACCGGTACGATCACGATCGGTAATCGGAAAGCGACTCGTTTCTATCCGGCTAAGGGTGTGGATGAAAAACATTTCGTGACGGCTTGTATGCTATCTTCTCTTTCTGATGAGACCCCGGAAGGTAAATCTATCGTGGAATTGGGACGTGAAAGTAATATCCGGATGAGAGACATCGATACTGCCGTGACCAAGATGATCAAGTTTACAGCAGAGACACGTTGTTCCGGAGTTGATTTGGCCGATGGAACCCGGATACGTAAAGGGGCATTCGACTCAATCCGTGCTATTGCGGAAAAAGCCGGAAATGAAATGCCGTTGGAAACAGAACAGATGATTCACACGATATCCAGTAATGGGGGTACACCGTTAGTGGTTTGTGAAAATGAAAAGATTTTAGGAGTAATAGAATTACAGGATATCATCAAACAAGGTATCCGTGAACGTTTCGAGCGGTTGCGTAAAATGGGGGTAAAAACTGTTATGGTGACAGGTGATAATCCTTTGACTGCCAAATATATTGCAGAGAAAGCTGGGGTGGATGACTTTATTGCCGAGGCCAAGCCTGAGGATAAAATGGAGTATATCCGGAAAGAACAGCAAGAAGGAAAATTGGTTGCCATGATGGGGGATGGTACGAATGATGCCCCGGCTTTAGCCCAAGCCGATGTAGGGGTTGCCATGAACAGTGGAACACAAGCAGCGAAAGAAGCGGGAAATATGGTCGATTTGGACAACGATCCGACTAAACTGATCGAGATTGTAGAAATCGGTAAACAATTATTGATGACACGAGGTACGTTGACCACATTTAGTATTGCTAATGACGTTGCCAAGTATTTCGCTATCGTTCCTGCTTTGTTCATGGCAACAATCCCCTCTCTTGGAGTGTTGAATATTATGGGATTACATAGTCCGGAAAGTGCTATCCTTTCAGCTGTAATCTTTAATGCCATCATTATTCCGTTATTGATTCCGTTAGCATTGAAAGGAGTGGCGTATAAGCCGCTTGGAGCATCAGCCTTGTTACGTCGAAATATGCTGATCTACGGATTGGGAGGAATTATTGCCCCGTTTATCGGGATTAAGTTGATCGATCTACTGATCGGTTGGTTATTATAAAATGGAAACTTGTAAATGAAGATAATCATGAAATCGAATTTATTGAAATCATTCAGATTGACCCTTGTATTCTGTGTCTTTTTTAGTGTTTTCTACATATTTGTCCTTTGGTTGTTTGCCAAGGTGGCAGGACCGAACGGGGGAAATGCCGAGATTGCTGTCCTTGATAACGGAAAAGTGGTCGGGGGTGCTAATGTGGGGCAGAATTTCACGAAGGATATTTATTTCTGGGGACGGCCTTCCTGTGCCGGAGACGGGTATGATGCAACCAGTTCGGCCGGAAGTAATAAGGCAACGACGAACCCGGAGTATCTGAAAGAGGTGGAGAGGCGTATCGATACTTTTCTCGTGAAACATCCCTACTTGAAACGGGAGGAAGTGCCTGCCGACATCGTGACGGCCAGCGCCAGCGGTTTGGATCCGGATATTTCCGTGGCTTCGGCCTACGTGCAGGTGAAACGGGTTGCCGAAGCTCGGGGAATGTCGGAAGAGGCGGTGAAAGCGATTGTTGAAAAGGTGAAACAAGGCCCCTTGTGGGGGATGTTCGGCCCATCGAAAGTAAATGTTCTAAAACTAAATATGGCCTTGGACGAGAAAGCCGATTAGTTTGATTTAGTTAGGTGTTTATTTTGCATCGGGGGATGCGTCCATCCCCCGATTTCTTAAAAATTGAAGAAACGGTCGGGCGGCCGCAAGGGATGTTATTACCCTTTAATTAAATAAATTTTAATATGCAATTAGTAAAAACGACAATGATGATGGCAGGGGCTTTGCTCCTTGCTTTAAATGTGTGTGGACAAGAGAATGTTCCCGCGGGGAAAAAGGTTGAAAAGAAGGTAACGAGTGAGAATCATGATGCCGGCAAGGTGAATTTTAAAGTGAGTGCCGACGTGGTGAGTTCTTACATATGGCGTGGGGCTTATAATGCCGGAGCCAGTATCCAACCGACCCTGGGGATGAGTGCGGGTAACTTCTCGCTTACGGTTTGGGGATCGAAAGAGATCAGCGATTTACACAAGGAAATTGACATTACGGCTGCTTACAGTTTCGGGCGTGTATCCGTGTCTGTTGCCGATTACTGGTGGGAAGGTGACAAATTCTGGGAAAAAGAGGATCATTCTTCTGCCAAGTATTTTAATTTGGATAATCATGACACGAAACATCGTCTGGAGGCCGGGATTTCGTGGACTATTTCCGAGAAGTTTCCCCTGTCCGTGGCTTGGAACACGATGTTTTGGGGAGCAGATAAGGATGCCCGGGACGGGAAACAGAATTATTCTTCTTACGTGGAATTGAATTACCCGTTCACGGTTCGGCAGATCAACCTGACGGCAACACTGGGCTTTACTCCCTACGAGAGCCGAACTATGTATGGAACCGGAGGTTTTGATGTGTGTAATATCGCGTTATCCGCCTCGAAAGAGATTCGGATTTCAAAGAGGTTTTCTTTGCCTGTTTTTAGCCGGGTGATATTGAACCCTGCCGCACAGGATGCACATGTTGTTTTCGGGTTCACTTTACAATAATCCTGCACGTTCAAGAGAAAAAATCCTGTTTTTTATCGTTTGAATTAACTTACTTTGTTGTTTGTAACTTTTTGATTGATATGATGTTGTAAGTGTTTTTACCGTGTAAGAGCCCTGTTTTTACAACTTGGGATACTCTTTTACGGTTCTTGATAGGTCTTTGTAACATTCTGGTTACCTTGAGTTTATGTTCAAAAAAGCAGATGAAAGTTAGTAATAAGTTATTCAAC
This sequence comes from Butyricimonas virosa, assembly GCA_020743075.1. Classification (GTDB taxonomy): domain Bacteria; phylum Bacteroidota; class Bacteroidia; order Bacteroidales; family Marinifilaceae; genus Butyricimonas; species Butyricimonas virosa_A. The sequence continues at coordinate 14,207 of DYVS01000319.1, forward strand.
AGTTACCGACATTTGTCGGTGACTTTACGGTAACTTACCGGACAAGGAGTTAAGGATTCTAAAATCTGCAGCTACTAAATCTAAGATCAGTTGGGGAATTGGGGGGATGTTTTACTGCCATCCCCCACCCAATACCTTGTAAAGATTAACGACGGAAAGCAGTTCGTCCCTCACGGCATTGTTCAGGCCGATCTGGGCATCGAAGTAACCTCTTTGGGCATCCAACACGTCCAGGTAACTGATCACCCCGTTAATATATTGCAAGTTGGCTAGTTCCATGTACGAGCGGGCAGCCTCTTCCAACCGGGCTCTTGATTCCCGCATATCCCGTATTTTCGAGAACGTGGTCAAGGCATTATCGACTTCCTTGAATGCGGATAAAACGGTCTGTTGATAGCTGTACGTCTCCGCTTCCAGAGCGGCACGGGCAGCTTTGAGACGTGCCCGGTTGCTCCCGGCATTGAACACGGGGGCGAGTAGTTTACCTCCCAAGTAAAAGTAAGGTGCTTTCAGAAAGTCGCTGAGTTCGCTATCTTCCCGTCCGTATCTGGCCGTCAGCGTGATTTGCGGGAAAAGGCTGGTATAGGCAACCCCTACTTTGGCGTTTGCCGCTTTTAGTTTATATTCCGCTTGCCGGATGTCGGGACGGCGTTCAAGCAGGGAAGAGGGTAACCCTACCGGGAGATCGGTCAGCAGCGTCTGTCGATCAATGTTCGCTCCGCGGGGGATGTCTCCGGGATAATGGCCCGTGAGCAAGGATATTTCGTTTTCTTTCAACCGGATCTGTCTTTCAAGGTCGGGAACGAGTGTCGTGGTCTTCGCTAGTTCCACTTGTGCCTGACGATAGGCTGTTTCGGAAGTCAATCCGCCTTCGAAACGTAGTTTTGCCAGACGAACACTCTCTACACGAGCCTCGTGGGTCTGTTTGACAATACTTAATTCCATGTCAAGAGCCCGTAGCTCGAAATAGGCTTGTGCCACTTGGGAAACTAACGTCATGTGTAGGGCCCTTTGTCCTTCCACGGTTTGGAGATAGGCTGCCAAACTAGCCTGTGAACTCCAGCGGAGTTTTCCCCAGAGGTCAAGTTCCCAAGAGAGGGTGGCCTCCACGTTGAACGTGTTACCGGGAGAACGGTCATATTCCCTTTCCGCGAGGGCGTCTGCTCCGACTTTGGGGAAGAGATTCGCTTTCTCCATGCGGTGGGCGTAACGACTTTCTTTCACCCGGGCTGCGGCAGCCAGCAGATCCTTGTTGTAAGTGAGTGCCGTGTTGATTAGACGTTGTAACACGGTGTCCGTGTAGATCGTCGGCCATTGGATGTCAGCCACGGTCGTCGTGTCCGAACTGTTCGTGTTGGCAATGGTTGTCGGTAAATCCAGTTCCGGACGGGTATATTTCTTACCGATCTTGCAGGAAGTCGATAGACTTCCGATAAGAATGGCGGCGAGTATGATGTGATAGTGTTTCATGACGATGTGTTTTAATAATGGGCCGTAAACTATTTCTTTTTCCACATTTTTACCTTATAAATTTGCACGAAGAAGAAAGGTACAAGGACAATTCCAACGGTGATGGCAACGATCATACCGAAGAAGATTCCGGTACCGATGGAATGACGGCTGGCCGATCCGGGACCCGTGGCAAGTACCATGGGCAACATACCGAGTACGAAGGCCAGAGAGGTCATCAAGATCGGGCGGAACCGGGCTCGGGCAGCGGTGATGGCCGCTTGTACGGCATCAACGCCTTTATCTACTTCTACCTTGGCGAATTCCACGATCAAAATGGCGTTCTTGGCTGCCAGTCCGATCAGCGTTACCAAACCGATCTGGAAGTACACGTCGTTCTCCAACCCGAATACCCACACGCCGAGGTAAGCTCCGAGAGCGGCAATCGGCAGGGATAATAACACGGCGATAGGCACGAACCAACTCTCGTACAAAGCGGCAAGGAAGAGGAACACGAAGATGAAAACGAGCGACATCACCATTCCGGTTTGTCCTTCCGCTTTCTTCTCTTGGAAGGAAAGACCGCTCCATTCCGTACCGATGTTGTCGGGCAGGTGTTCACGTGCCAGTTTCTCGATGGCTCTCATGGCCTCACCGGAACTATGGCCCGGGGCGGCTTCACCGTTGATAACAGCGGTCGTGAACATGTTGAATCGCTTGATTGATCCGGGGCCCGTGGTGTTTTCCGCTTTACCGAGGGCCGTCAGTGGAACCATGTTTCCCTTGGATGTCTTCACGAAGAACATGTTGAGATTCTCTTTCTGCATCCGGTAGGGGGCTTCCGCCTGCATATATACCTTGTAGACCCGGTTGAACATGTTGAAATCATTGACATACACGGATCCCGTGTAAGCTTTCATCGTGGAGAATATATCGGCCAAAGGAATTCCTAGGAATTGTGCTCGGTCACGATCCACGTCAAAATACAACTGGGGGATTTCAGCCTGCAACGAGGAAGACACCCCGGAAAGGGCTTTGTCTTCCGCGGCGTATTTTACCAGCGTGTCGACAGCATCTACCAGATTCTCGAAGGTGGCCCCGTTACGAGCTTCTACTTGTAATTCGAATCCTCCCGATGTTCCCAATCCGGGGATTACGGGCGGGGTGGAGAGGAATACAAGGGCCTCCGGGTATTGTTTGAACTCGGTGCGGACATCATTCATTACTTCTTGCAGGGACATCCCGCCTTTCTTACGCTCTTCCCACGGTTTGAGGATAACGGTCAATTCCGAGCGGGATTGGTTTGTCCCGACACGGGGACTGCTTCCCGCTACACTTTGCACGTATGCCACGGCAGGGTGTTCCTTCAGGTAATCGACAGCACGTTCCGTTACTTTGCGAGTACGTTCCAGCGTGGCACCCTCGGGCAAAGCCAGTTCCACCTTGAAATACCCCTGGTCTTCTTCCGGTAGGAAGCTGCTAGGAATTACCCGGTTTAGCACGAAGATGAGTACGATAGCCATTCCGAATCCCGCGATAATTCGACGGGGATTGGCGAGAGCCCGTTGTAAAAGATGAACGTATTTATTATTCCCGCGGGAGAGCCACTCGTTGATTTTACGGAACACGAAGTTCTTCTTCCCGTTAGACGGGCGTAACAGGATGGCACACATGGCGGGGCTTAGAGTCAGTGCCACAACCAGCGAGATTAACACGGACACCACGATCGTGATGGCAAACTGACGGTAGAGCATACCGGTGATTCCCGGCAGGAAACTCACGGGTACAAACACGGCTCCTAGCACGAGCGAGGTGGCAACCAGCGCTCCCGTCAGTTCTTTCATGGCTTTACGGGTAGCCTTGTAGGGCGACAATCCTTCTTCTTCCATGATGCGTTCAACACCCTCGACGACCACGATGGCATCATCGACGACTATACCGATGGCAAGTACCAGTCCCAACAGGGTCAGCATATTCAGCGAGAATCCGAAGGCCAGCATGAATCCGAAAGTTCCGATCAAGGACACGGGGACGGCAACGAGGGGAATTAAAGAGGCCCGCCAGCTTTGGAGGGAGAGGAATACGACGAAGATCACGAGGAAAAGCGCCTCGAACAGGGTTTTATATACTTCGTGGATGGATTCCGAGATGTAAGTCGTGATATCGAAAGGGATGTTATAACTTACTCCTTCCGGAAAATCTTTACTGATATCTTCCATGGCTTTCACCACGTTCTTGGCCACTTCCATGGCATTCGCGCCGGGGAGCATGTAGATGCCGAGTACGGCGGCATTCTCGCCGTTCAATCCACTCTCCGTGTTGTACGAGCTGGCCTCCAGCGATACTCTTGCCACGTCGCGCAAACGGATGATGGAACCGTCGGGATTTGCCCGTACGACAATCTCTTCAAACTCGTTTACGGAGGAAAGACGTCCCGGGGCCGTGATGGGGATGGTGATGTCCGTCCCGCTCATCGGTTGCTGGCCGAGTACCCCGGCCGCGGATTCCCGGTTCTGATCTTTCAGTACATTCTGTAAGTCTTTGATCGTTAACCCGAAGTTGGCCATACGGTCGGGGAGAATCCAGATTTGCATGGCGTAGTAACGGCTACCGATGTTGGAAACACGTCCCACGCCGGGAACACGCTTCAGCACGTCGAGTACATTGATGGTGGCGAAGTTACTGAGGTATATCTCGTCAAAACGAGGGTCGGATGAGGTCAGCGTGAGAGTCATCAACTGGCTGGAAGATTGTTTTTCTACCTTGATCCCGTTTTGCACGACTTCTGCCGGAAGACGGGATTCTGCCAGTTTCACGCGGTTCTGAATATCGACGGCGGCCAGTTCGGCATCCGTGGATATGTCGAAAGTCACGGTAATTGACAGACCTCCCGAGTTGGAGCTACTCGATTCCATGTATAACATTCCCGGCGTTCCGTTCAATTCCTGTTCGATGGGAGTGGCTACCGCCTGTGAAACGGTAACGGCACTGGCACCTGGATAGGATGCGGATATTTTCACGACGGGAGGGGTGATTTGCGGGTACTGGTCCACGGGAAGCAGGAACAACCCGATGAATCCTACCAGCACGATGACGATAGATAGCACAGCCGAGAATATCGGTCTGTCAATAAAGAAACCGGGTTTCATAATGCAACCTCCTCCTCTTTAATCATTTCGGGGCTCACAGGTTTCACGAGCGCACCCGGGGTTAGTTTGTGGTAGCCTTCAACGACAACCAGCTCGTCGGGTCCAAGCCCGCGTTCTACCACGGTATGATTATTCACTTCGGGACCGGTTTCGATGAAACGTTTCTCGGCTGTACTGTCGCGGCGGACAACGTATATGTAGGCGCCGCCTTTTTCAATGGCGACTGCCTTGCTGGGAACGACGATGGCGTTTTCACGCACGTCGAGTAACAACTTTACTTTGGTGAATTGTCCCGGCAATAGTTTCCTGTCGGGATTGGGGAGTTCGGCACGCACGCCGAATGTACCCGTTTGGGGATTTACCTGCGGGTCGGCGAAGTCCACGATTCCGGTTAGGGGATAAACCGAGTTATCCGCCAGCGTGATGGTCACGCTGGGTTGCCATGACCGGTTGGCGTCTTTTTCCCCGAGGGTTACGTTCCGTTGCTGGCTACGCAGGTAGTCGAGGGCGGTAAGACTGAAATCCACGAGCACTTCGTCACTTTCCACGATGGTTGCGAGTTGGGATTTCCCGCCGGGACCGACTAGTGTACCGATGTCGGCGTACCGTTCACTGATGTACCCGTCGATCGGGGAACGTACAGTCGTGTAACTTAATTCGAGTTCTGCTTGTGCGAGGTCAGCCTTGCTCATGGCGACGTTCGCTTTGGCACTCTCGTAGGCGGCCACGGCGTTGTCAAGGTCAAGCTGGCTGGCAGCCTTTTGCTCGTAAAGGGGGCGTAGGCGTTCCACGTCACGCTCGGCTTTTGCCTCTTGTGCTTGGTCTTTTGCCAGTTGAGCCTTTGCCTTGTCAACACGTGCTTGGTAAAGATCACTGTTTATTTTGAAAAGGGGCTGGTTCCGTTTCACGCGCTTTCCTTCCTCGAAAAGCATTTGTTCCAAGTAACCTTCCACGCGGGCTCTCACCTCGACGAATCCTTTCGCCCGGATCTGCCCTACGTATTCCCCGTATATTTCCACGTTATCTACTCCTACTTTTTCTACAGCCACTACTTGTCGCTCCGGTTCGGTCTTGTCTTTACAACCGGACAAGAGAATGAATGACACGAGTGTAATTGCTATTCCTAATTCTTTCATATTAATTGATTTTGTATACATTTTCGTCGTAATTCTTCTTATGCTATGAAAATAACATGCTACATTTTTACGTGATATTGTAAAAATAAGTTATCTCTTTGTAATACAGTGTTGTTCGTGAATTCTGTTAATTTCTCCGTTTTAAAAACAGCGTGTTTCCGTGTAGAATAATACCACAAGTTGTGGAAGGGGCAAGATAATTTCATGCTCGCTACGGTTTTCATTACTAGAATAAGGTTATAATGCTTTTACAATCAGGTGTCCCACGTAAACGGCTGTTAATCCCAGTACAATGCTGAGGACCGTGTAGGACATAAAATATAGGTAGTTTTGTTCTCTTAGTAACACGAAGTTCTCGTTCATAAAGGTGGAGAACGTGGTAAATCCCCCGCACAATCCCACGGTTAGGAATAAACGTAGGTCCGTGTTGAGCAGGTTACCTCGCTCGAATAATGCGTAAAAAATACCGATCAGGAAGCAACCCACGATATTCACGGCCATAGTGCCGAAAGGGAATGCAGCAAGGAAATGATTTTGTACGAAACGGGTAAGGAGAAACCGAAATATCCCCCCGCAAAAGCTTCCCAAACCGATGATTAATAGTGTCTTAAACATATGCTATGTCTGCTTGATGGTTTTAGTTACCATTATCACAAATTGGGCGCAAATATATTACTTTTTTCTTATTTATCAGCTATTTGGCGTATGAAATAAGGTGTTTGATTTTTTTCTTGGAGTAGCCTTTGAGATGAGATCTACTTTGTTGACTTCTGGGCTATCTCTGCCTTTGGATATCAACGGATCACCAACGCAACACGTACGTATCATAGACACGAAAGTATGTATATGCTGTGTTCATGATGTGTACGTGATATGTACATGGTCGGGGGAAAGGATAGTTCAACTTTAGCCGATTATTGAACAAACAATATAAGAGGAGAAATATTGGGGAGGCTGAAAAGTCTATATTTTATTCGAGAAACTCCCCTGAAGAGGGAAGGGAGTTTGAATATAGACTTTTAGACATCCCCAATATGGTTATACTTATTGTAAATTTACTTTAAACCACTTCTTTCCAACAATGCGTCAACTGTCGGTTCTTGTCCTCGGAAACGCTTGTAAAGAACCATCGGGTTTTCTGATGCTCCTTTCTCCAGCACGTTACGGCGGAATGATTCGGCTGTCGCCTTGTCGAAAATGCCGTTTTGCTTGAATAGAGAGAAAGCATCGGCATCCAGTACTTCAGCCCATTTGTAGCCATAGTATCCGGCAGCGTATCCTCCAGCAAAAATATGTCCGAAAGCGGGAGAGAAGGCACTACCTTTCACGACAGGCATAATCTCTGTTTTCCCGATGGCTCGTTGTTCGAAATCTACAAGAGGTTCGGTAACAGGTTCTGTGATCGTGTGCCAAGCCATATCAACCATACCGAAGCTTAACTGGCGATCACTAGCGTATCCGGCTTGGAAATTGGATGACTTTTTGATTTTATCGATATATTCTTGAGGAATTTTCTCTCCGGTTTGGTAATGTACAGCCCACGTGTCGAGCCATTCCTTTTCAAGAGCGAAGTTTTCCATGAATTGCGAAGGTAATTCCACGAAGTCGCGGGACACTCCGTCCATGGAGGTGGAACCGTACGTACATTTGCTGAACATTCCATGTAGGGCATGACCGAATTCATGTAGGAACGTGGTAACTTCGTTGAAGGTCAACAATGACGGTTTCGTGTCGGTCGGTTTCGTGAAATTCATCACGAGAGATACCAACGGGCGTTGATCCTTGCCATTAACCATTTTCTGTCCGCGGAATTGGGTCATCCATGCTCCGCCTCCTTTGCTTTCCCGCGGGAAAAAGTCCGTGTATAGGATGGCGAGTAATGATCCGTCATTATCATACACCTCGTAAGTTTTCACTTCGGGATGGTATAACGGGATATTGGTCACTTCTTTGAAAGTGATTCCGTAAAGACGGGTGGCTAGATCGAAAACACCTTTCTGTACGTTTTCGAGTTTGAAATAGGGTTTCAGCATCTCGTCGTCGATAGCATACTTCTCTTGCATCAGTTTGTTAGAGTAATAAGACCAGTCCCAACGTTGCAATTCACCTTTTAATCCGGCTTTACGGGCAAACTCCTCAACTTCTTTTTTGTCTTTAAGAGAATGAGGGTAAGAGGCTTCATGCAGTTCGGCGATGAAGTTGTTCACGATCTCCGGGGTGTTGGCCATACGGTCTGTTAAGGCATAGGCCGCGTAAGTTGGGTAACCCATGAGTTTTGCTTTTTCCAGACGTAAAGCGGTGATCTTTTTGACCACTTCTTCGTTGTTATACTCGTTATCATGATATGCCCGAGAGGAATTTGCACGAAATACTTTCTCTCTCAGAGCCCGGTTGTCCGCGTATTTCATAAGAGGACCCATACTCGGGTAATGGAGGGTGAAAACCCATCCTTCTTTTCCCCGTTGTTTGGCGGTCATGGCAGCCATCTCCTTGGCTCCTTCGGGTAGACCGGAAAGGTCTTTTTCGTCTGTTACGTGTAATTCGAAAGCGTTGGTCTCTGCCAGTTCATTTTTATCAAAGGTTAGGCTTAACTTACCTAGCTCGATGGAGATTTCCTTGAAACGCTCGCGAGCGTCTCCTTCTAGGTTCGCTCCGCCATCAATAAACGCTTTCCACGTGTTTTCAAGTAACTGCGTTTGTTCCGGATTCAAGTTTAGAGTTGCTTTTTGTGTGTAAACTTGTTTTACCCGTTCAAAAAGTTGCGGGTTCATATAGATAGCGTGGCTGAATGAAGTCAGTTTCGGGGACACGTTTTGAGCAATGTCCTGCATCAGACTGTCGGTGAGACAAGCATTCAGGTTGAAGAATATGCCGGAAATGGCATTCATTTTTTCACCGATGTTATCCAGTGCCACGATCGTGTTTTCAAATGTCGGGGTCTCTTTTGAGGAGGCAATTTGCTCTACCTCTTTCTTGGCTTCCTCGATAGCCACGTCAAAAGCCGGTTCGTAGTGCTCGGCCTTGATTTTATCGAAAGGAGGCGTCTGATGGGGTGTGTCAAAATTCGATAAGAGCGGATTTTGTTCCGTCTTTCCGCAAGATGCCACAAAAAGAATAATTGCAGCCATAAAAGTTGTTTTTCTCATTGTTTTTATTGATTTTGTATTCGAAATTTCGGTCACGAAGTTACAAATAAGTTTGTAAACTTATTTCTTTTTCCCCTTGAACACGATCTTGGGTTCCACGATCATCGGGATCACGGTAACCGTGATGTCAAGGTTAAGTTGATCCTCAGTCACTTTCCCCTTGTGAGTGTAGGAAATGGTTTGTTGACCGACAGAGACTTTACCGCCACCTTCTAGGTTAAAAGTGGAGTCAGTTTCGGTTACCTTGCCCTGAGCCGGGTTAACCGTGATGCCTTTCACGGGCATGGTAAAGTCTACGAGATTCAGCGTGACGTTCTTGCTGGTATCCGCCGTGATGCTGATTTTGCAGGGGATTGGACCTTCGGGAACCAGTGTTTTACCTTCGGCATCCGGCTTGAGCATGGCTTTCACGTGATCAGGCAGAATAATCGTGGCCTCGCCTTCGTATAGACCGGGTAACGAGGAAATATCATGGGCCCGACGGTCGCTACAACTACTACAAGAGGTTAGTAAAGAGGTGAATGGGATAACAAGTAATAATATCCCGATAAAGAAAATATTCTGTTTCATGAACTATTGATTTATTTTTGTATTTTCGACCGTTAAAAATATAAACTTTTATCAATTAAACCATCAGGATTATGAAATTTGTAGGATTACTTCTTCTTTTATGCTTTGCGGTAGGGGGATCGATGAAGGCCATGCCGGTAAATAACACCAGTAAGAAAGACCATGCGGCAGCCGTTGCCGGAATATATAACGGAGAAGCTTTTATCGAGATCATGCAGCAAAAAATGAAATTGAAGCTTGAATTGCAACGGATTCACCGGGATAGCGTGATCGTGGTGGTGAAAGATTTCGTGTTGCCCACGGGACAAAAGTTTAGTTATCGTTCCACGGGTGTTTCCGTGAAGCCGGAAGTAAAGGATGGTAAAACCGTGTATAAACTGAATATTTCATTCACTTATACATATAACGGAATGCCCATGAAAGTGACAGCCACGGGGACCGTGAAAGACGGAGAACTTGATTCTTTGGTGAAAGCCACGATTATGGATGCTATGGAGACAAAAGTGACTTACAAGGCGAAGAAAGCCTAGTAAGTCAAGTTTATACTCTTATTTATATTCTTTTTCATTTGCCAGATTCCACGCGTTAAGGAAAGAGGCTTTCGTGATTTCCGTTAGTTTTTCCCAGTTGATTCGATCATAATGGTCGCTTGGTAAATGATAGTCGGGGTGTCCATCCGTGTGATACCAGATGATCGGGATGTTTTTCAGGGCGAAAGGAGCATTGTCGCTACCTCCGACGGGACGATCCCACGGACGGATATTCGGGGTTAGTTTCAGATTGTATTTTTTGATGTCGTTTGTTAGCCAATGGGCAAAAGCCGGGTAAGCTTCCGTGTAGAAAAACACGACATGTTCCGGTTGCTCCGGTTTGTTGTTACGACCAATCATATCGAAGTTCAGATATCCTTTTATATTTTCAGTGTAAGGACATTCTTGTACAAAAAATCTGGAACCTAACAGACCTTTTTCTTCCCCGTCCCAGAATGCGAAAATAACGGTTCTTTCGGGTTGTTTTCCGCTGGAGAGAAATGCACGGGCAATTTGTAGAACCGCGGAAACCCCGGAAGCGTTATCGTCCGCTCCGTTATAAATTTGATCACCGTCAAGGGTACAATCTATTCCAAGGTGATCAAAATGTGCCCCTACAATCACGTATTCATCGGATCGTTTACCGGGAATGACTCCTAGCACGTTGTTTAAAGCAATACGCTGGTGCACGGTGGGCGCAAGCTGGGCCACGGAATCCGGGTGTATTTGCCATCTTCCTCGTTGTTGGCGTTCTTTCCGATAGGCTGAGAAAGGTTGGAAATAATCGTTTCCCAAGGGAGTTATTCCCAGGCTTTTTAGCATGGAAGCGATGTATAGGGCGACGATGCGACTCTCTCGTGTCCCTGCTTCTCGTCCTTTCAGGTCATCACTTGCCAGAAAATGAACATGGGCTTGAGCGGTTTCCGTGTTGATACTTTGTAAACCTTTTTCTACGGGAGATTGTCCGTACGAAAAAGTGGTTATAAAGAATAGAATTGAAGTTAGAAAAATGTTGATTTTCATAGAACAGTGGAATGATTAATCTGATCTATTAGCGTAAATCAATGATATCAACTTCAGGATGGGCTTCTTTGTCAAAGCGGAAAAAGTTTACATCCAGTTCTTTCTCCGGTTTCTTTAGGCTTTTAATGGTTATCACCACGTCGTTTCCGTCTTTGCCGAAGGATGTGACTTTTTCTACCATATTCGTTTTCGTGTTGACCCATACGCCAATCTTGGAGATTTGTTTGTGGGTTTGTTTCGGGGTTAGCTCGATGTATGCTTTCCCGTCTTTGTCTTCCACGAGTTTTTGCGTGAACTTTTGGTTGTGAATATCGAACAGGATAGAAGGGTTCAACATTTCGTCTTCGTTCTCGTCCGGGTTCTTGATGTTCACTTCTTCTTGATCCGGCATGTACGTGTAAATAACTTCTCCATCGAAATAGTTGATCACATCCATCACGTCAATACGGTACATTTTGTCTTTCATGTACGCTTTCCCGTGATGTGTTTCATTAATATCTTCTGCTTTGTTGATCATGGAAAGGTCAAAAACGATTTCCACGGCAGGGTAGGACTTGATCTGTCCAACTGTTTTATCCAGAATTGCCTTTGCTTTTTCGTCTGTTTGGGCGAAAGCGAGAGAACCGCATAACGCCAGAATCATAAATGTTAGAATATACTTCATACCGTGTGTTATTTTAATTGTCTTTTTTTTAATCAAGAGCAAATATAGGGATTATCCCGCAGAAGCAAAAAATTATGGGAAAATTTGCTACTTTCGCACTGTTTTTTGAAAAAGGAAATGGATAAGGTTAAGGGGATTCTGTTTGCGGCATTATCAGCAGCTACTTTCGGTTTGATTCCGCTGTATGCTAACCAGGCAATACTGGATGGGGTTAATAATGAAACGATACTCGTGTACCGTTACGGGATTGCGGGCATCTTGTATGTTATTTATTTATTGTTTCGGGGAACCAATATGCGGTTAAACCGTGGAGAGGTGAAAGAGGTAACGATTGCCGGGGTAGGAGGATACGGGATTACGGCCTTTTTTCTAATGTGGTCATATCACTATATGCCCACTGGAGTAGCGACAGCGATTCATTTCTTTTATCCCGTGGTAGTGGCATTGCTTATGGCTATTTTTTATAAAGAACACTTGGCTTTGGCCGTAAAAGCGGGGATTGTGTTGGCTATATGTGGGGTATACCTGTTGTCTTGGACTCCCGGAGAGGTGAAATGGATGGGATTGTTTTTTGTGTTGATGTCAACGCTTACTTACGGATGTTATATTACCGCCTTGAATCGTCCCGTGTTGAAACGAATAAATCCGGATGTACTGACTTGTTACGTGTTGTTATTTACCGCGTTGTTCTACTTGATTGTGGCCGTGGCACAGGGAAAAATGGAGATTATCACAAGACCCCGGTTTTTGATGGATATGGGGCAGTTGGCCGTATTAAGTACGATCGTTTCAGCCCGGTTGTTAGTGGCAGCCGTAAAACTGATTGGTTCCGTGACGAGTTCCGTGCTTGGAACGTTGGAACCGATAACAGCCATAGTCGTTGGGGTACTTTATTTTGACGAACAGTTGACTTACGTGAATTACTTGGGATTATTGGTCGTGCTTGTTGCTGTTCTTGTCGTGATTTGTAAGATGAAAAAATAAGGGGGAAAACTTCTGTTATTATGATGTAACCTATTTATTTTTGGCTATTTTTGCGGGTGAAATTGACTTTTAAGAATATCGTATGCTGTTATTTATAACTATAAATTTTTATACTATAACTGATATATTGCTGGCCGCTTTTATATTTTATCAAGTTTATAAACTGGTGAAGGGAACGGTTGCTATAAATATATTTGCCGGGATTTTTACTTTCTACGTGGCATGGTTGCTGGTGAAGGCTTTGAATCTGGAGTTAGTTTCTGGGATATTGGGACAGTTTATCGGCATGGGGGTGATCGCCTTGTTGATCGTGTTCCAGCAAGAAGTTAGACGCTTCCTATTATTACTAGGTAGTAAATATAACTTGCAAAATATATTTAATCTGGAACGGCTTTTTACCAAGACTTCCATAAAAGATGAGGTTGCTGCTGCTATCGTGCAGGCCTGTGATTATTTTTCTAAAACAAAAACGGGAGCTTTGATCGTGTTGTCTCAGAACTCGGAGTTATATAATTATGCGCAAACAGGCGTGTTGATCCGTTCTATTGTATCGGAGGAGTTGCTTGAAAATATCTTCTTTAAGAATTCTCCTTTGCATGATGGTGCGGTAATTATTACAGATAACAAGATTTTAGCGGCGCGGTGTATTCTACCGGTTTCCGATAACACGAATATTCCCGGGAGTTTGGGGTTGAGACATCGTGCGGCCATTGGAATGAGTGCCGTAACTGATGCTCATATTATAGTAGTCAGCGAGGAAACCGGAAATATATCTTTCGTGAAGGACGGACATTTTAAGGTGCGTATCACTCCTCAGGAACTGAATAGTTTTCTACACAATGATTTTACAGGTTTCGTTGTGAATAAATAATTCGTAAACTTTTTTAGGGTTAATACCCGTTGTTCTCCCGTAGTTTTCCCGTTGAATACAGGTATTAAAGACGTATCATTCCCGAATCAAAGACGTTTCAAAGACGTTCACGGGTGTCTTTGATAGGTGTATATTTAGGAATTACTATCTTTGTGTTGGTTGTTTTTCCCGTTATATCCTTTCTGCTATTTGAGAAATTGGGGAGTATTGTCCTGTTTTTGTTGAAAGGTTGTGAAAAAAGTTTTCCATCTAACATTTTGTCAATCATATGTTTGTTGATGGATGGCAAAAAAAGATGAAAAATAATTACAAAAAGATTTGGAAAAGGGGAAATGTTTGCCTTATCTTTGCACCCGCAAAACAGAAAACAACGCATGAGAGAATGAGGCTAGAAAGGTAGTTTTTTGTAGAGTTCTTGAAATGTTTGAAAAGAATAAAATCTTCCTTTCGTTGATTGGGGTAGTTCAAAAAAAAGTATTGAATTACAAGGTTGAAGAAAAAAGTTTGAAAAAACTTTGAAAAAGATTTGGAAGGGAATGAAAAAAGGTTTTATCTTTGCATCCGCTTTCGCTCCTAAAATGGGTGAGGCAAAAACAAGAAAGAAGAGTTCTTTAAGATATTGAGATGAACAAAACGTAGCGAGCGAGAATCGGAATCGACG
>DYVS01000320.1:0-4090 GCA_020743075.1 Butyricimonas virosa
AGGTTTTCAATTCCCACCGTTTCTTTAACTTGTCCCCCGATGCGTTCCGCTATGACTGCCACGTTTAATCCTTTGCGTGCGGAGTAAATGGCGGCTGCCGAACCTGCCGGTCCTCCTCCTAAAACGATGACATCATAACTCTTTTCTTTCGCCTCGAACGTGTTTTCCTCCATCCCGTATTGTGCCTCAAGTTTGTTTAATAATTCACCGAATTCTCCTCTTCCGACATGAATGAGTTTTCCATCAGCAAACACGGAAGGTACTCCCTGTATCTTTAACTTTTCTACTTCATCCTGATAGATTGCCCCATCAACCATTTCGTGGTGGATTTGTGGGTTTAAAGTAGCCATGGCGTTTAATGCCTGCACGACATCCGGACAGTTGGTGCAGGTTAGAGATACGTAGGTTGTCAAGTGAATTGGGCCTTTCAATGACTTAACCCGGTTACAGATGGCCTCATCCGGAAAATTCTTCCCTTTCCCGTCTGCATTCATGATGGCAAGCAGGAGAGAAGTGAATTCGTGGCCATTGGGAACACCCCGGAATTTGATGCCTGTGGGTTCTCCGTTTTTCAGTAAAGAAAACTCTAATTCCTTTCCCTCTCTGATCCGGCAAGAAATTTTATTAGAACATTCTGCCACGTCAGCCAACATTTCTGTTAATTCCTGCTGACTTTCGTGTTGAGGAGCCACGGCTATGTCTAATATGTAGTGGGACTCTAAGACAGCGAAAATATTTTTAAGTTGATCTTTTAAAGAGGTATCTAGCATAATAATTTCGAATTTGAAATTTAGAATTTAAAATGGAGGGGGAGATAAAAAGGGATGCATTACACAGCACCCCTTGGAAGGTCTTAATTAGATTTTTCCAACTAAATCAATGCTCGGTTTTAGTGTGTTTGCTCCTTTTTTCCATTTTGCTGGGCAAACTTCGTTTGGATGTTCTGCCACGAACTGAGCGGCTTCTACTTTCCGAAGCAATTCGTCTGCGTTACGTCCGATGTTGTTGTCGTGAATTTCCGCAATTTTGATCTTTCCTTCCGGGTTTACCACGAATGTTCCGCGATAAGCCATTCCGTCTTCCTCGATCATTACCCCGAAAGCACGGCTCAATACTCCAGTCGGGTCGGCCAACATCGGGTATTTGATTTTGCGGATGCTTTCTGAGGCATCATGCCATGCTTTGTGTACGAAATGAGAATCCGTGCTTACAGAGTAAACCTCTACTCCCATTGCTTGGAATTGCTCGTATTTCTCTGCCACGTCAACGAGTTCGGTCGGGCAAACAAAGGTGAAGTCTGCGGGGTAGAAAAAGAAGATTGCCCATTTGCCTTTCACGTCTTCGCTACTTACTGTTTTAAACTCTCCATTATGAAATGCCTGAACTTTGAACTCAGGAAGTTGTGAATTGATAATTGGTTCCATTGTTTTTTGTTTTATAAGTGTTCTTGTTTTTATTTTCTGATACAAAAATATATCATTTATTTTTATTAAAACAAGAATTTTAATTGAAATATTCTATGTGTGAATAAACTGAATTGATTATTGTTGTTATTCAGATGTTTACAATTAGAACCAATCTGTAATTTGATCTATTTTTATATGGCGTAATACAGAATTACTAATATTCACGTTCTAACCATCTTGAAATTACGTTCCAAAAGATCTGAGCAAGCCCATCTTACTTGTTTTGTTGTCACGTGGGATGTGCCCATGGCAAAAATTCGGTTACATAAACTTTGTGTATAAAATGTATGTCTTCTGCTCCAAATGAGAATTTCCATGACACTATCTGGATCTATTTGATTTCCGTAACGTTTAAATAGATCAGTAATAAACGAAGCGTACACGTCTTGTTGGATTTGAATTAATTTCAAGACTATCTATTTTAGATTATCTAAAATAGATAGTGTCGTATGGGAGGTATAGAAAACAAAGTGCCTCTTAAAAATAAAGCTTTATTTTTAAGAGGCACTTCAAATGGGTAGATCCCTTTTAGATCAAGGCAATGTCCAATACTTCCCGGATGTGGTCAACGAAGTGGAATTTAATGCCTTTGACGTATTCTTTTTTGATCTCGTCAATGTCTTTTTTGTTTTCCCGGCAAAGGATGATTTCTTTGATTCCGGCACGTTTGGCAGCTAAGATCTTCTCCCGGATACCTCCCACGGGGAGAACTTTACCTCTCAACGTGATCTCGCCGGTCATGGCTAAAGCCTTTTTTACCTTTCTTCCGGTTAGCGATGAGGCTAACGAGGTGACCATGGTGATTCCTGCTGAGGGGCCGTCTTTCGGTACGGCACCTGCCGGAACGTGAATATGAATATTGTGTTCTTCCACGACAGAGGGTTGTATGCCCAATTCTTCGGCATGCGATTTGATGTATTCTAATGCCAAGGTGGCAGACTCTTTCATCACATCACCTAGGCTTCCTGTCATGGTTAGTACGCCTTTTCCTTTGCTGATACTAGATTCCACGTAAAGAATCTCTCCACCCACGGCTGTCCATGCTAAGCCGGTAACCACTCCGGGTAACTCGTTACCCTGGTATTCTTCCCGGGTGAAGATGGGGGTACCTAGGTATTCTTCCACGGTAGTTTTTGTCGGTTTAATCGTGAAAGACGGGTCCATAGCGACGTTCTTTGCCACTTGACGCATGATCTTTGCCAAGGTCTTATCTAATCCCCGTACTCCTGATTCCCGGGTGTATTTATCGATGATGAAGTTTAGTATATCATCGGTAAATTCGATTTGTTCTGCTTTCAGCCCGTGATTCACCAGTTGTTTGGGTATCAAATGCCGTTTGGCAATCTCTATTTTTTCTTCCATGAGGTAACCACTCACCTCGATCATTTCCATACGATCCCTTAACGGGGGAGCAATCGTCGAAATGTCGTTTGCCGTGGCGATAAACATGACTTTTGATAAGTCATAGTCTACGTCCAGATAGTTATCATGGAAGGTCGTGTTCTGTTCCGGATCAAGTACTTCCAATAGAGCCGATTGTGGGTCTCCCCGAAAGTCTTGGCCAACTTTGTCAATTTCGTCCAGTATGAATACGGGATTTGATGTACCCGCTTTCTTGATACTTTGGATGATTCGTCCGGGCATGGCTCCAATATAGGTACGACGGTGTCCCCGGATTTCGGATTCATCGTGTAAACCTCCCAATGACATACGTACAAACTCCCGGTTAAGTGCCCGGGCAACAGATTTGCCTAAAGAGGTCTTGCCGACTCCTGGAGGGCCATACAGGCACAGGATCGGGGATTTCATATCTCCTTTCAGTTTCAGTACGGCTAGGTATTCGAGAATTCTCTCTTTCACTTTATCCAGTCCGTAATGATCGGCATCCAGTATCTCGGAGGCTTTCTTCAAGTCGAAATTGTCCTCGGAATAGTGTTCCCAGGGTAACTCGGTCAATTCTTTCACGTAATTGAATTGCACGGAATAGTCCGGGGTGGAAGGATTTTGGCGTTTTAATTTTTGAAGTTCTTTTTCGAAAATTTCCTGCACGTTCTTTCCCCACTTTTTCTTTTTGGCTGCTTCTTCCAATTCTTGAAGGTCTTCATCCACCGGGTTGGCACCCAGCTCGTTTTGGATGGTCTTCATCTGCTGGTGGAGTAAATATTCCCGTTGTTGTTTATCCAAATCGACTTTCACTTTTTTCTGGATGTCCTCTTTGAGTTCCAGAATCTTGACTTGTTTGCCTAAAAGTTCCAGTAATTTGGTTGCCCGTTCTTTCAAGATGTCAATTTCCAGTAATTCCTGTTTATTCCGGTAGTCAATATCCGTGTTCGAAGAAATGAAATTGATCAAGAATAGCATACTCTCGATGTTTTTCAAGGCGAATCCGGCCTCGTTCGGGATGTTGCTGGAATATTTTACGATCTTGAGAGCCATCTCCTTTAAAGCCTCTCCGATGGCATTATACTCTTGGTCATCCTCCTTGATCGTGTCCTCTTGCTTAACCGTGATCTTTCCCACGTGATAAGGTTCATCATATAGGATGTCATCGAGTTCGAATCTCTTTTTACCTTGTATGATAGCCGTTGTGGTACCATCCGGCATTTCCAGTATCTTCAAGACGG
>DYVS01000321.1:0-7403 GCA_020743075.1 Butyricimonas virosa
CGGGGACACGGCTGCCACGTTGTTATTTTCCAATAATAACACGATTTCTTCACAATCGGGTTGTGCCGGCTTTTTACCGGCGGGAGAAGTCATCCAATGAAACACCGGCCATAAAATCATCACTTCCATCTTGGAACTCATCTGTTTCACTTGTTCTTCACTCAAACTGAGTTTATCCCAATTCTTGATATAATCCAGACAAACCTGACTTTCCTGATAATCGATGTAACTGATAAAGTCCTGTACACTTTGTTCCGCGTACCGTTGTTCCTCGGGCAAGAGCACGATATAACAATCCAATGCCCGACTCAGTGCCTGACGCTCTTTACTCTCTTTTAAATTAGCGATATAAGACGCTAAAAAATCGATATCACGTTTTCCCTGTTCGAATTCTTTCTTTTGCTGTTCCAACACGTTCGCTTGTCCCCAACCGCTCATGAAAGCAAAAACAGCAACGACTAGCAAAACGCCTTTCTTTACACAATTATTCATATCTCGTACGCTTAAATTGAACTACCTAATAATTTATCCACAAATTCTTCGAAACCATTACCCGGACCGGGAACGTCGGTATCAATTATTTTCCCGTCTTTATCTATTATGATATACCGGGGAATACCGTGTATGTCATAATCGTCCTGAAAGGGTGTCGATTTCGGGAAGGCAATCAAATTCTTAACTCCTAACAATTTGTATCTTGGCAAAGAGTATTTCCAATGATTGAATTTGCCCTCCTCGTCAATGGATATCGTGATAAATTCCACGTCCGCACGGTCTTTATACTTCTCCGCGACTTTCATAAAATAAGGTAATTTACGGATACATCCTCCACACCAAGTCGCCCACACGTCGATTATCAATATTTTACCACTGAAATCTTGAAGAGAGTGCTCTTGTCTTTTATAGTCTATTAAAGTAAAGAGAGGAGCATCCTTTCCCGAACTCAAACGTTCCTTCGCGGCATACAAATCCATCACCAACTGCCTTAATTCTCCCTCCGGCATATATTGCTCGAATAGAGGGCGGGCTTTTTTCAATGCTTCCGTGTAGTTGAGAATAAAATCACTCCTAATCCCTGCAAAATAAGACAATATCAAATCGGAATTTCGGGATTCCAGTATTTGTTTGTATTTTTCGTACTCCAATTCATCCCGTTTATCGCCTAAAATCCGAGATGCCTCGTAACCGTCCGCCAAGGCTTTCACGTTGAAATAAGTATTTATGTTTCTTTCAAGATTGGAAAGTGCCAAAAACTCCCGCGAATCAAAACGTACGCCTTTCAATACTTTCCGTAACGCACTTTTATTCACACCGGCGTCCCGGTGTTGTCTATAATAATCGGCAACCAGATTTATTGCCTTTACTTGATTGGCAACACGTGCCGTTTCATCTTTCTTGTCACGGGCAAGAATCGTTTTCTCCACAGCCGCTCTCTGCTTTAAAATCGATTCTACGGTGGCACCCTCAAGATTGTAGTTGTTCCATTCTTTGATTACTTCATCTTGCAATGAAGTCCGGGATTGAGCATTTCCACTGCACGGGAAAATAAAAAAGAGTAGTCCCAGTAAATTTACATACCAATAATTCATACAATACATTTTTTAATCAATACTAGAGTGGAAACTGTCTAACAAGAGAAACGTTAGACAGTTCCATTATTTGAAATATTTTTTTGATAATTAATTCATAGCCGGAATTTTAGCTATCGCCTCCAAATCCAAATCGTATTTAGTCTTCATGTAATTAAGAACATATTGACGTTTCTCCCACAACAAGGGATTATTTGCTTTCGGATGCTTTGCTTCCAGTTCTTCCGAAGTGTACCTCATACCCAAATGTATGTAAGCGAAAAAGTTCTTACTCGGGTTGGTGTTTCCTATCCCTCTCAACGCATCCAGCCTTAAGAAACCATATGATGCTCCCGGGAATCCTCGTTTAGTGTAATAATTGGGATTTCCCTCTGTTCCCGGATCGGATTCAACCTCTGTTTTATAGTCAATCCCTGCTTGAAATTCTTCCGGAATAATTATATTTCCCTTTTCATACGCTTTCTCTAAAATTTCATACAAAATAACTCCTCTCCACTCCCAAAAATCTTCCGGGGTTTCCGGAGCTTCAAGTCTGCCATAGAACATATCCGACGTGGGGTCCGATTCCCCGTAAAACATACAAAGCGACCAGTAATCCATCCCGTCAAAAATATTTTTCATAGGTGCTTTCAAATTGTAAGGTCCAAACACGAATGGAGCATGACAATCATAAACCATGTAATAATACATCGGAAACACCTTTTGAGTAATCGCCGGGTTCAGATAGGCAAAAACATGGTTTTTCATGAAACTAATCATGAACTCCGCCTGTTCATCACTTTTTAATCCCTCGCCAAAATAGGTCTGGCTTCCAATAGTTCCCGTCCACGTCCGATTCAAATCAGACGCTTGAAAATCCTTGTAAATAATACACACGTTGAATTTCTCTTTGATTGCCACCACGTCATCATCCCACGAATTCGTGCCTTGAGGGAATTCAAACCGAACCAAATCTTCGCCACTCGCGTCGTCTGTCAATGTATCTTCATTATAGCAGGAAAAAAACAAGACGCAGCCTAACAAACTATATAAATAATATCTCCATTTCATAGCATATTCTCTTTAATTTCTTACTTCCGGTAACGGATTTTGTATCAACTTTCTGTTATCTTCCATCACATCCTGCGGGATAGGCCACGTGTAGAACGGGTCTTTTTCTTTCAACGTGTAACGCTTGATAACCTGTCCGTTACTCTTCCACTCGTGGGTGATGGACGGCATCCCGTAGCGACGCAGGTCAAACCAACGATGTCCCTCGAAACATAATTCCAACCGTCGTTCCAAACGGACACGTTCAATCAATGCATTTCCCGTTTCCGTCACCGAAACTGTGCCCGGCACAAAACGCTTCTCTAACAATGTTTCCAATGCTTGTTTAGCTGTTTTCTCATCCTTATCCAACGCAGCAGCCTCTGCCAAATTCAAATAGGCTTCCGCCAACCGAAATGCGTGAGCGAAGTTCGTGTTGCTAATAGGTTCATGGGCATAGTTCACCGCAAATTTCCCGTAAGGGGCGTATCCGCCAAGATGCTGGTTATCTTTGGAATCGGTGTAAGGAGAACGCACGATATAATTCTCTTTCCGAAGGTCCCCGGCTTTGAAAGCGTCAAGCAACCCGGAAGAAGCATTAAAGAAATTAGTTTCTAAGTTCTGTCCCGGTTTATAAGGGTCGGGAAATATCATTGTCTGCTTCACTAAATTTACAAATTTATCTATCTTCCCGAACACCCAAATCACTTCCGAACAATCTTGCGAAATAAAATTATAATACGGTTGTGCCGTCGTTTTCTGGGGCAAAGAGTTTAGGTCTGTCAACATGAAATCCCAATCATCAATCACTTTCTGCGCGTAAATAGCCGCATTTTTCCAATCCTCCATGTACAGGTAAACTCTGGATTTCAATAATTGCACCATGGGTAAACTGGTTCTGTAATCTTTCCGGTATTGTTGTTCCTTGGGCAATTTCTCGTATGATTTCTCGGCTTCATTCAAATCCGCCAAAATCTGAGCGTACACTTCTTCAACCGTGTTTCGTGGAAGTTCTTTCGCTTCCAACGCACTGGTCACTTTCAAGGGTACCCCCAATGCTTTCTTGTCATAGTTATAGGGAGCTCCCCACATGTTTACCAACTGGAAATAATAGTAACCGCGCAAAGCGAAAGCCTGAGCTTTCACGATATTTTTTTCATCATCGGTTCCCGAAACTCCATCAATGTAATCCAACGCCGCATTCGCCCCCAAGATATAAGAATAGAACCAGTCCCAAGGGGATTGATACATCAAAGTACCTTCCTGTATAAAAATGTCCGGCTGCCACGCATAAAGTTTCTCCAATAACAGAAAATCATCTCCCGTCATCACCATCGTGTTTATCGCACCTGCCGAATCCGAACACATGATATCATCGTCGAACATCAACAACAGGTTCATCACTTGCTCTCCTAATGCTGCTTGTATATAAGCATTCCCCAATAACATTTCATTCAAGGCTGCAGCTTCTCTCGGGATATATTCACTTTGCGATTTGGGTTCCAAGAAATCCGAACAAGCGGCTAATAAACCCGCGCATAATATTATCAATAACTTTTTCATCATCCTACATTTTTAAAATCCAATATTAATTCCCACGGAATAATTCTTCGGATGCACACTATCCCCCAATTCCGGGTCAAAACCGTTAAAGCGCTTGCTTGCTATAACAAATAAATTTGAAACCGTGGCGTTCAAGGAAAGCGTCTTCAACCCCATCCGTTTGCACCAATCTTCGCCAATCCGCCAAGACAATGACAATTGCCTGCAACGCAAGAATGAAGCATCCGCCACCAAAGCATCAGATTGTTCCCACACTCTCATCCACTGTTCCTCCGAACCATTCGGTAAAACAACATTACTACTCAGCGTCGTCACCAATCCGGGAATTTTCGTGTAGTTTTCATCTCCCGGTTTCTTCCAACGTTTGGTTAAATCCTTACTCAAATTCACATCCGAATCCGGGATTTTCGCTCCATTAGGTATATTGGCGTATGGAGAAGGCAAACGTTTTTTGCATCCTAACAACAGGGAGAAACCGGATGAAAGTGTCAACGTCTTCCAACGTAAACTGAAATTCAATCCCCCGGTAAAATTCGGTTCTTTCGTTCCGGAATACACCAAGTAAGTAGTCGGGTCTACCCCGGAATTTCTTTCAGCTTCCGGCACATCAAGATAATTAAACAAGGGGCGACCATCCTCACTGCTTAACCCGGCAAAAGAATAAGACCAAAAACCTCCCACCGGATAACCTTTTTTCAAAATTTTCTCGCTATTACCGGCAAGTAACTCATATCTTGTGGCTTCGTATTCTTCTTTTCCTGTTTTATTCCAGTTTTTAGAAGAGTTCAACGCGATACTTAAAGCCCAATCTTTAGTCCTTACCGGGGTAAAGCTAACCGTGAACTCAACTCCTTCGTTCGTTATTTTCCCCCCGTTCATTTTCATATCCGACATTCCGTATTCGGAAGGCAAATCTTGGGTGACAATAACATTCGAATTTCTTCTATAATAATCAACCACAACATCAAATATATTAAGCAAGGTCATATCCACACCCCAATCCCAAGACTTTGTTTTTTCCCAAGAAAGATTCGGGTTCGGCAAACCGGAGATTTTAGAATAATGCTGGTTATAAACCGAAAGAATGCCATATTGTCTTAATGTCAAATCCGGTCCCAATTTAGTCATCGCATTTCCCTGTATTCCATAGGTGGCACGAACGTTAAAGTTGTTCAACCAATTCTTTATTCCCGCTAACCACGGCTCATCCATCACTCTCCAAGACAAACCGAAAGAATATGTCGGGTCAAACCGGTTATTCACGTCCTGCCCGAAACGATTGGACTCGTCATTTCGCATCGAGAAATTAAAGACGTAACGATTTTTCAACGAGTAAGCCACTGTCGCGAAGAAAGAAAGGTAATTATCCGTATTCTTGGTGCGCGTCCATCCTGTCCCGCTCCCGAAAATCTCATCCAATATTCCCCAACCGGAAACAGCATTACTCAAGGGACGCAATTCATCCGGCGGCGTGGGTTTTACCAGAGTTTCTCCCCGGTCGGGCATATATCCCCATACTTTATTAGCATTGTTGGTAACAGCAGAGGAACGAAGTTCCATTGCCAGCATGGCATTCAGACGATGGTCCTCGTTAAAGGATTTGGATATTAACACTTTGTTCTGGATATTATAAGCACGTTGCGTGGCATCCGTGGTAAACAACACACCCCCGAAAGGTAAAAGTGCCGCTTTAAATAATGAACTGTTCGGTTCCGCCGCTCCATAATCATACCCGCGATACCTCCAAGCCACACGGAACGTTCTCTCCGTGTTATAAGTTTCCCCGTTCGTGTTCGAGGCCGTATATCCCCCGGTAAATTCATAACTCAACCAATCCAATATATTCCACCTGAAGTTAAGGGCGGCAGATACATGCAAATTTTTGTTGGTAGAGCCGCTATTATCCCGTTCATTGATAAAATTGTAACTCAAACTCTGTACACTTCTATTGTATAGATAAGTTGCCCGTTTTTGATAATATACCGGATTCCCCTCTTCGTCATAAGCCGGGATGGAACGACTCGTTGTCGTGGCATACGACATCGGATTCACTTCTTCGCCAAAAGCCTTTGTTGTACTGGAAGTTGCATTCAAACTGGCATCCAAACGCACTTTCTCGTGTAAACGTATATTCACCGCTACCCGACCGGTCATTCTCTCGTTGGAGTTTCCGATTTCCTGTCCCAACGTGTTGTTATACCCTAAAGAAACATTGTAAGTTACCGCCTCAGTACCTCCTGCCAAACTCACGTTATGACTATGACTAACAGCCGAACGGGTTAACAAATCGAACCAATCCGTATTCACCGTTGACAAAAAAGTCTTTCTCTTCATGAATTCATCGTAACTTAAATCGCCCGCCAAATACATTTTCATGGCTCCCTCGTAAGTATACGGCTGAGTTATCGGTTCTTCCATGTAATACACTCCGGCATTATACACGTCTTGCGAGAACTGCACCCGCTCCTTGGAGTTCATGTAATTGAACATCCCGTAATTAGGGCGAGTGTTAATAGTCATGTTGCCCGTGTAGTTCACGGTCAACCTGCCTGCTTTTCCTTTCTTGGTGGTAATCACGATTACCCCGTTAGAAGCCTTTGAACCGTAAACAGCCGTGGCTGAAGCATCTTTCAGCACGGTAATCGTTTCTATATCCATCGGGTTCAACCAAGAAATCTGACTGCCCACAATGTCTTTCAGGTCTTGAGTCATAACGTCCGCGGTTTCCAACTCCAAAGGGTCATTCTGTACAATACCGTCTACCACCCATAACGGAGCTTGGTTTCCAAAAATAGTCGTTGTTCCCCTCAATTTGATTTTCGGGGTTGTTCCCACCCGGGAACTCGTGTTCATCACCACCATACCGGCGACCTGTCCCTGCAACATCTGGTCTATCGAGTTATACGCCGGCATCATGACATCAGCGGCTTTCACGCTCGTGTAGGAACCGACCATATCCCTGCGGTTGACTGTATTATATCCCGTAACCACAACCTCATCCATCTGCTTGGAATCCTCTTCCAACACAACTTCCAACATTTTCTCCCCTTTCCAAGTTACTTCTTTAGTTTTCATTCCAACAAAAGAAAACAATAATTTAAGATTCTCCTGCTTAGGAGCACTTAGAGCAAATTTCCCTTCCATATCAGAAGCGACACCAACACTTATACCTTTCAATACAATTGTTACCCCTGGAAGCGCCTGTCCCTTCTCATCTTTCAC
>DYVS01000322.1:0-18151 GCA_020743075.1 Butyricimonas virosa
GAACGTAAAAACGACTTCCTTATTTACAGTTCCATCCATCATGGTAAATATCTTATTACTAAGCCCTTTCTCCGTTCCGAATAACGTCGTGTCCTGATCGTTCAAATTCAGAATAACGGAATTCTGAGCCAAAAACAATTTACCGGTCCGGATCACCTCATCCCAATTTTCTTGAAATAATGCAATACGAGAAGCTAGTAACAGAATCGCCGGTTCGGAAAGCCGGTGTATATTTCCATCAAACGTGGCCACATTGATGTATTTTTCCGCTTTCTCAATATCCCCGTTAATCAAATCATACACATCCCGGATAGATGAACGTCCTCTTGCCGATACATCAATTTGTGGCTCCGTACGGATTATCACTCCCGGTTTGTCCAGATTCTCTTTCGACCAAGGCAAAGCGTACGAATTCACCAGACACCAGTAATTATAAGCACGTAAGGCGTAAGCCTGAGCCGCAAGAAAATTATAAACTCCCGAATCTGTTTCCACATACTTCATTTCCGGTAACGCATCTATAACCAGATTGCAAGCCAAAATATTCCCGTAACGACGCTCCCAAAAATTATCGGCATAATTTTTTATCTCTCTCTCCCACTTGTAAGGCTCTTCGCCTTCGCCCGCACTCAAAGCATCTAAAGAATTTTTATCCTGAGTTTCATAACTTTCATCTTCCGGATCCAATTCCAATTGCCCCATCTCCACGTCATCCGTCATCAAATACAACCAAGCTACTTCGTCATTAAAATTCCTCGGGAAACCCTCTCTATACAACATTGGTAAAAACTCTTCCACTTTCCCCGGGATCAACAAATCTCCCGAATCCTCTTTCAAATAATCGTCACACCCGGTGAACAAAAGTATTCCTAAAAGCCAATAGGTATATATCTTTACAAATCTTTTCATAATCACTTCTTATTAAAATGAAACATTAATACCCAAACTATAAGAAGGTAATATCGGAATATTCGCTTCCGGAGTCTCCGGATCAAGCCCCTTCCAATCCTTATGCGCCCACACGAACAAGTTTGAAGCCTGGAAACGAATCATCATGGAAGAGATCCCAACTCCCTTCAATAATTTTTCAGGCATAATATAACTTAACCCGACAGAACGCAAACGCAAGAAATCAGCTTTCGCCACGCGGAGATCAGACAAATCATAGAAATAGGTACACTCTTCAACAGCACCCCGATCTTCGGCTGAAACATTACGATCAAAACCCGAAGCCACTCTATCATTGTACAAAACAGGTATATCCGTATATTTTTCATCCCCAGGCTTTCTCCATCTATTCTTCCAATTCGTAGATACATTGGCAACCGGATTCAACGCATAACCTTTATCAGCATACACTCTCGGCAAACGTTTCACCCCTCCCAAATTATACGTGAAACCTAAGGATAGCGATAAACGCCTGTCAAACGTCAATTGAGTATCAAATCCTCCTGAAAGATCCGGATAAATAGATCCGCTTTTCACCAGCTCCATGCGTTTCGGGTCAGCTGTATGCCACAATTTACCATCCTTCCCGTAGAATAACGGATATCCGTTTTCACTAGACAATCCCCCGTAACGGAAGGAGTACATTGAACCTAACTTCTCGCCCTTGATTGCTAAATTACCATCCAACATTTTATTAATGACCTCCAAATCGCTGTAAAATTCATCGTTTGCCAAAGTCACTTCACTTGTATTTCTCCCGAAATTCACATTAAATCTCCAATTCAACTTCTTTCTTTGAATGATCTCCACGCTCAAATTACCTTCAAATCCTTGGTTATCCATCTCACCGGCATTTATGTACAAACGTGATTTCCCGTTAGATGTTGCTACCGTTTTTTCAATGATCAAATCTTCAGTATGCTTTTTATACACATCCAAACTACCTGAAATCCTTCCATGCCAAAGAGAGAAATCTGCAGCCACATTCCAAGAAGTCGTTTTTTCCCATCGTAAATCCGGGTTAGGCAAACGGTAGATCGTAGATTGATCCAAATTACTTGTTGTATTTCTGTTCCCGACTTCCAAAATCAAGTTAGGAGTAGCATCATCATGAATATTTCCTTGAATACCGTAACTACCTCTTACAGAAACATAATGTCCGTTATCGGCAAATTGGGACATAAAACCTTCATTCGTCAATAGCCATTTACCCGCAATTGACCACGTGGGTAACCACCGATATTTCGGGTTACTTCCGAACTTATTCGCTCCATCCGAACGAATATTGAAATTCATCACGTAACGATTATTATAAGTATAGGTTGCCGAGCCAAAAAATGAAGCAACTCTTGAAATCGTATTCGTATTCGTCGGAAGCATTCTGTCAATATAGTTATTTACAAAATTATCCGTATGTACTGGCATAAATCGCTCTCCATAAGTAGGTGTCCAACCATACCCCGTCGAACGTACCCCTTCGTACTTCGTTCCTCGCAACTCAGAACCGACAATGATATTCATATCATGAACATCGGCTACAACTTTAACATAGCTTAAACCGTTTCTCACCGTATAGCCTGTTTTCGTCGTGTTTCCCTGTTCCAAAATACCTCCGTATGGTAGAGGAGACTTCCAATATTCATCATCATTTTCATCATATTGCTTGTAATCATAGGTACGTATGGAAGCGACACTACTGGATTCTTCCGTTTTCCAATCCCGCTGATTCGTTGAAGAATTATGATAAGAGAACGTTCCTTGGTAAGATAGTCCGTCATACAATTTTATATTCAAATTTAATAATGCATTAAAATCATTCGATTTACTTTCCTTACCTGTTTCTGCTAACTCGTTCAACACGTTATACAAGTATTTCGAATCTTTCTTGTAAAAGTGATATCCCCCGTCTTCCTCGTACGGCTGCACAGTCCGAGAAGTATTATACGCATAGCTAAACGGATTTACAACCGAATAACCTTCATTTTTCGTCGTACTGAAATCAATTTTCGCCATAAAATTCACATACTTACCCACGGATGCATCCACACGAGCCAAGGTTGTAAAACGCTCGCTAACAGAACCTTTTGCACCTCCTTGATTATTATTATAACCTGCAGAGAAGTAATATTTTGTCGCCTCGGAACCACCGTTAATGCTCAAATTATGCGAATGAGTTACTGCGTTACGGAATAACACGTCAAACCAATCCGTATTACGATTCGCCATCTCCTTTGACCGAAGTGCAAACTCCTCTTTCGACATCCGGCGATTGATCAACTCGTTCAATAGTCCCTCGTAAGAATCATCCGGGTCCAATGATATATTTGAATTATATGATAATCCTTGCTCGAAAATATCCTTGGATAGTTGCATACGCTCTGCAGAATTCATACGATCAAAATTCCGATAAGAAGGACGTTCATTCAACACCACTTCACCATGATATGAAACAGTCGGTTTTCCAACAGTTCCTTTTTTCGTCGTCAACACGATCACTCCGTTCGCAGCTTTTACCCCATAGATCGCCGTAGCCGAAGCATCTTTCAAAACCGTGATAGACTCTATGTCCTGCGGGCTAATTCCCGAAATAGCATTACCTACTAAATATTCGGCATCTTCACTGTTCAACTCCGAGGCTGTAATCGGAACGTCTTGTTCCAGAATCACTCCATCAACCACCCACACGGGAGCCTTGTTCCCGTTAATCGTTGAAGTACCTCGAATACGAATTTTAGGCGTAGCACTTGGCTCCCCGGAAGTATTCATAACCATCAATCCGGGAACTTGTCCTTGCAACATTTGATCAATAGAAGCAGCCCCCGCCATATAAATATCATCGGTTTTCACTACCGAAACCGCACTGGCTGACTCCCTCCGGTTTAATGTCTGATACCCGGTCACAACAACCTCATCTACATCCACCGCAGAATACTTCATGATGACATGTAAAGAGTCTTGTCCCTGCCAAGTAATTACTTTTTGCTCCATTCCCACAAAAGAGAAAAGTAATTTTTGTCCGACCTTATTCTCGATCATCATCTGGAACAATCCACTCGCATCCGACGCGACCCCGCGAGTTGTCCCTTCCACGACAACGGAAACTCCGGGAAGAGGCATTCCATCCGTATCGACCACTTTCCCTTTGATCAATTTCAATTTAACATCATCTTTCTTTTGTGGTGTCGGTTTCACAATCACCACTCCCTCTGCATACTCGTAACTCAAAGGTAGTCCTTCGAAAATACGATCCAACGCTTTCTCGAAAGGTTCATTCGTCAGAACCATATTAAGTTTCACGTTCAAATTCGCGATCTCTTCCTCGTTAAACACGAAATAAACTCCCGTTTGGTTCTTCAACTCTTTAATCGTCTCTCTGAGACTTGCATTCTCTAATTTCAACGTCACGGATTGTGACGATACACTGGCTATTGCCGTGAAAGAGAAAAACATAGTTAAAAGCAAAGTCAATCTCATTGCTAAATAAATTTTGCCCCTCGCATTTTCAGGAGAGGATTGTGTAGAAATTCGTCTTTTTTTCATACATTTGGATACTTTGATTAATAAACGTAGCCTTTTACCGAAGGCTGCTATTAAATTTTCAACATGAAACGGGGAATGCTGGGAACATTTCCCGTTTTCGTATTTCTTTCACCTTGTCACTGAAGTTATTGTAACATTTTTTCCATTGATAATAAATTTTACGTTAGTCGTTTTTTCTATCATATCTAGCACATCATTCAAATCTTCATATTTTCGTATCACCCCGGTAAAACGACGCTTTTTATATTCTGATGCCGAAAAAGTAAATTGTACGTCATACCATCGGGCCAATTGCACCACAATATCATCCAATTCCATATTTTCGTATTCAAATACTCCCTGTACCCACGAGGTGTACAGAGCAAGTTCCACAGCACGTTGGCTGATAGTTCCAGAACGTTGATCGACCACGGCCTGATATCCCGGTTTTAATACGACCTGATTACCTCCAAATGTTACTTGCACAGCCCCTTGTTCCAAAGTTGTCATAATCCCTTCATTTTCTGGATAAGCCGAAACACAGAATTTCGTTCCCAACACTCGCACGCTCACATCATTTATCCGCACGACAAAAGGTTTATTCTCGTCATGTCTCACGTCAAAATACACTTCACCCTCAACAAGAACCTCTCGCACATCTCCCGTGAAACGAGTGGGAAATGTCAGCCGTGAAGATGAATTCAACCACACCATCGTTCCATCTGCCAACGTGAAATGGTATTCCCCTCCAACCGGAGCCGAAATGGTGTGATATATCGGTTTCTCTTCTATCTCGTCATTTACCTCCACGTTATCATATCGCAATTCATTCTTTTTATCTTTCAAAACAGTAGCCCCATACTGCCCGATTATCTCTTGCAAATTATCTTGTGTCAAATCGACTTGTATTCCATCTGCCACAATCAGAGTCGCTTTCGTTCCTCCGGCATGTACCTTCGCCAACACGGGAGATATTTCTTCTGATTTCGGAGTATAAAAAAATACAAATGATAATGCGAACAAGATCACAACAGAAGCCACGGCTGTAATCTGAATCCATAACTGCCTTCTCTTACGAGCCCTGATCTTTTCATGTATATGTTTCAATGAATCCGAGGCATTATTACCCGAACGAACAACCATTTGATACTCCCGCACCATTTTCACCCCCTCCATAAAAAGTTGTTTGTTTTCCTCCGCCTCGTCCATCCACACGCGCAACTTCTGTTCCTCGCTCTTATCCAGAAGTCCGGAGCAATAATCACCAATCCATTGCCAAATTTTATCGTTCATCTCAATCTCTTTTCTTTTATATACCAGAAAATCGAAAAAGAGATGACAATTTTTTTTAAGAAAATTGCAGGAAGAATAATTTTAACAAATTTACGAGTAAAAATTTATCGTTGAAGAATAAAAAACAATACCACGGCATTCCCTCCCAACTCTTCTTTTAACTGTTTCAACGCCCTGTAATACATTGTTTTTACGGTATTCACGGTTATTCCAAACCGTTCCCCCACTTGCTGATAAGTCATATTATCCAACACTACAGCTTTAAATATATTTTTTGTCTTTTCGGGCAAAGCTTCCACCCGGGCATAGACGTTATCACGTAATCGAGTGAACTCGTTCTCATCATAATCCCCTAACTCTTCTAAAAATTGATCGACATATTTTTCCACGTCGTCAAACATGATCTTTGCTCGACGTGTAGCAAATTTAGCCGCGGCCTTAGCTACTGCCCCGAAAAGATAAGAACGAAGGGAACCGGAAAAAACAGTTCTTTTTTTATTCATCCAGAATGAGACAAACACCTCTTGCACAATATCCTCCACATCATCTCCATCTGAAACAAACCGAAACGCATACACGCACAATGCCCGATAATAATTATCAAAAAGCATATTCAGACAGTTTTCATTTCCCGCCTCCAGTTCATGTATAATCTCCGATTCACTATATACCATTATAAAAATCTAAATCGATAATTATGATTTATGCAAAGATAGACATTCCCGTCAAAAATCAAAATTCTCTTTTCATTTCAGCAGATTCAACTCGCCAATGCAACTTTTCATTTCAAAAATAGGAAAAATCTCTTTTGGGGAGTATCAAATTATAATTTCACTCTTGACCTTCTATTAATCGTGCCGTATATATACTTGAATAAGACCCTCTTGCTCGAGCAGATAAAACAATAGATCATTTCATGATTTACCATGGGAATGCCTTTCTTCCCCACCACTCTAACGATCTGGCAAGATAAACCCCTCGCTTGATGCTATTACGTTTTAACTCTCTACTAATAATTGATTTGTCCTTCCCTAGAGAAATACTAATTTCTTTTTGAGTGTAACCCACTCGTAAAAGTGTGACGATTTTATGGTCAAATGATCCTTGCTTTTTATTGCAAAGCTAACGTAACAATTTTTGACACCAATTCCGGCTGGGAAATTCCCAACCGGAATTTTATTAACACTTTATTTTTTTTCACCCAACACCCTATCTACTTCTTCTAAAAATTTGGCAGAAAAAACGGCTGTTTCTTGTTGCAATTTATTTAAATGTTTTCGTACATATTTTGCAGCACGTTTCAAAGAAACATGATTTTCATGCTCAATCAACTTGTCTACATGGTCAGTCAATATTGCTTGGTTACGGGAATCCAATTTATCAAATTCTGATACACAGACCTTGATATATTTCTTTAAATTTCCATTCGCACGACATTCAATTAACCGGAAAACAGGTTCAAATGCTTCTCGCTCCTCTTCAGGTAAAAGAACAACATACCGTTTCCATTGTCGATATTGTTTTTTATCAAATACATTATTTTCTGGAAGCGAACCTAAAGAATAACGCTTTCCCTCATTTTTATACAAAAAAACAATATGCCTATTCATTTTGTCTTCTAACGATGAATCAAAATCTTTTCGATGCTTAAGAAAAAACTGAGCCCTAGGACTACTCCAATCCAACGTATAACGTAAATAGATAAACATATTTTCTTTTAACATACGCTGTTCTTGAGATAAAGATGCAAAATAATCTTCAATGGTTTTAGCTCCTTCTGCGTATTTACCATCTCTCATTAAATCCGAGACATAATATTCCACCAAACGAGGAGTTCGTTCTCCTCCAAGATAACGCTTGCGAACACGAGTAGGAGAATATTCTGGATTAGAATTTTTTTCCATCTCGATAATGAACCTATCGGCATCCATGGCGCCTACGATACGAAATACACTCTGTTCCAAGGTATCAATCACAACAAAAGTCGGATAAGCCTCTATATGGAATTTCCTTGCAAGTTCCTTACCCTCTCTTTCTGCATTTAACTGAAGGCAAACATACAGTGCATTCAAATAATCACCGACTTTTTCCTGCGGAAACACCTCTTTCGCCATTCGTTTACAAGGAGCACACCAGTCAGTATAAAAATCAATAAAGATTTTTTTGTTTTCCTCTTTTGCTACTGACAGAGCCTCAGCATAACCGAAAGTTCGAAAATTCGTTTGTGCCCAAACTTCTAAGTTCAAGACACAAACAAATGCTATCAACATGATCTTCTTCATGGTAAATTCAATAATTTGAATACTTCCATATAATTTTTACCACTTTCAAATCGGTTCCCCAGACGGCTCTTTCATAAGGAACTATTTTAATTGTATTCACATCATCCGCTATGGAATATTTTCTAACGACACCTTTTTCAAAATCGTCATAAGTAGCAACAATAAAATCACTTGGAGACAAGGTAGACTGATGTTCCATGGCAAGATACGTGATTTCCGCTCCCATATCAATCACTTGAAGATCATGGCGGTTATAATCATAAGCGTATAACAGATTTCCCACACTATATAGAATGATCATCTGTTCAGAAAAGAAAGCATAATGCGCTGCACGGGCAAAATCTGTAGCAACCGACAAATCAATCTGGCTAGCATAATGCTTAATCGGATCAGATGCATACTCCATCGGTGCTGTAAATGCATAAACCCAATAATTTCCGTCAGCATCGTTCATCAAAGCATACGAACGTCCATTATTTCCATAACCATTTTCCCCGTAAACAATCTGCCGAACCGGGGTATATTTATTTTGGTCGAAATAAAAAGGAAATTCAGAATCAACTGAAGGCTTATCACACTTTGTTGCACTCGACATAATTCTATGTCCAGGCTTTTTAAAACAATGGTTGGTCATGTCAAAAAAACAAACGTATGACACCGAAGATTCCGCCGCAGAATAAAAAGCTACCGGATAAGGTTTAAATAATTGATCTGTATTGGCATTATCCCTGTTGATCGGATTTCCATAAGCTTCACTAAGTGCCATATTACCCGTGAAGATTTCATTTTCCGTGACGATTAGTCTCATTCGAGCTTCTCCACTCAAGCTGATACAATTGGGTCCCCAAGTTCCCGGACAAATATTCATTAAATGAAAAGGTCTTTGCACAGAAGACAACGTCGGATAAATTCTGTCTTCAAGTTTTTGATCTTGAATAACATCCACCCGTTCTAATTGAGCGCTGTATTCTATCGAATACTGATTGTCCCGCGTGACGGCCCATAAAGCATTATATCCATTATCTTTGTGTCCCGTGAAAATCAAATCTTTTGCCCCTTTGATTTGTAAAGAATTAATAAAAATATCTTTTATCAAAGTAGTATCTTTCCCCATCGGCATACTCACAAAATCCAACCCTACAGTACCGTCCGATTTATCTCCATAAAGATAAAAACCACGAACAAACTGACTCGTAGCATACAGACTAAAAGAATGATCGTATTTTACACCCGTACTTTTATCCGTCACTTGAAAATAAATCGTATACATTCCAGGCGGGACATTCACTTTATACACCAAATCCCGTTCCGAACTTATCTGCTCATGCTTATGATTGCTCAGAGATTCGGAATTTTGGCAGAAGAACCAAGCATATTCCAAATTATCCTCGGAAAAACCTTCCAAAGAACAATCTATCACAGGAGAAACTTTAAGAGTATCAAAATAAGATGTCTTGTCATACTGAAATTCTATGCCGGAAATCTCAATTTCATTAATATCTAACGTGATTTTTGATCCCTTATCTTCAACACAAGAAAATAGGAGACCAACAATACTTAAAACGATAAATATCGCATACATTTTATTTTTTTTCATACGTAAATTCTTTATTTATAATAATTTTCAGGCTTTGTTCCTGCTGACCATGCAGATGACCCTCCTAGTGTTTTAACGGCTTTTGTATACATCATTGTACCATCCTCATCAAGTACCACTGTCTCGCGGCTTTTAGCCATCTCTAGTAAGTATTTACCAAACGCTTCATCTATCGCATTTGCCCGATTCATCGGCATCGCCGCAGTAATATTAGCATAATCATCAATAACTGTCCCCGTCACAGACATCATTAAACGCCATTTTTTAACCGAAAACACCCCAAACAATCCTTTCCACCACCCCTTAGGCTGTGTTACCACATCGTACACATAAATGTTATGAAAACTAGCATTATGGTTATTAGAAAATTCATCATTAGCCATGGGAGAATAACTTCCAGGATTATCTTCATAATCAGTATACAATAACTTAAAATACTTATTATCTTGAAGTTCCAATTGCAAAACAAGCGTATCATTCAACATCTCTTCCGAACGATGAATTGTCAATTTAATCGTGGTTTCGCATTCCCCAGCCTTTATAACGTACGTATCTTTCAATCCATCGTAGTCACGCTCATTTTGAGCTGTAGTGCTGTCCGGATTAGCAATCACACTAAATTCCCGGTCATAAGTCTTAGGATATCCGGAAGCCATAACACGACATTCGATATCAATGTCACTCTCCATGACATCACCAAAAGACACGGCCGTAAAAAATTCATGTGCACCGATTGAAGATCGAACATCAAAATACAAAGCATCTTCACCTTCATAATCCATCATCTCTTTCTCACAACTATTCAAAGTCAATAGCAGTGCTATAAAAATACCCAAATAATATAAATATTTTCTCATCTCTTTTCCCTATTTAATTAACACGTTGATCCGTTTCGATTTTAGGCAAAGGCCATTCATAATACTGCAAATACATACTCTCAGTCCACCCTTCTTCACTAAATTCAGTCCCCGATAAAATCTCTTCCATGGCTAATCGTTTATAATAAAAATACAATTGTCCTTCCCCTATTACCTCTCGCATAAATTCAGACGTGATATACTGACGAATAGTCTCTTCCGTATCACTTGACTGCAATTCGATATTCACACAATTTCGATTATTACGAACTTTATTGATATAGGCGATAGATTCGGTGAAGTCATCTGAACATTCTGCCGCAATTAAATAAATTTCGCTCATTCTGATCAGCGGAATCATGTAACGATACGGCTTTATAGCTCCCGAGACATCAGCATATTTATGAAAACATATCGACGGTTGAGAAGTATTTCCTGTACTTGTCATCTGTTCCAACGTCTCTTCACTCCAGAAGTTTGCCCCCCGACGATAATCCGTTTCATCTGAAAAATAATACGGTAACTTACTCGAAGCATCATTCAATCTTTCTCCTTTAAACACGAGAGCATTATTAATAGTCGTGGTATTCTTAAAGTAAGAATTAAACAAATTCACTCGACTAGTATTATACAAACCAAATATTACCTCTGTTGAAAATAACAGATCCGGAGATGTAGAGTTTACAATATCAGTTCTAGAAGTCCAAGGGAATATCAGTTTTTCTTCATTTTCTGCTATCAACTCCTTACAAACAAGCAATGCATTATTCCGGTCTCCTATCCATAAGTAGACCCGAGCCAATAAGGCTTTTACAGCATAAAAATTCAAACGATATTGCCTGTAACGAAAATCATTCGTTTCATTCAAATCTTTTGAATCCTCTGCCATCACACCCTCTGTACGAATGGGGTCTTCTTTAAGCAAATCTGCCGCATCATTTAAATCACGGATGATTTTTCCCATAACTTCCTTAGCCGGTAATAAAGGCTGTATTTCTTTAGAATCGGTCTCTTGATAGGGAATACATATTTCATTCTCCGTATCAACACTATAAATAGGACCATAAATCCGCATCAAATCAAAATGGAGAAATGCGCGTAATCCCAAAGCTTCCCCCTTGATAAACGGGTAATATATCTCTTTAATTGCAGAATTTTCCGAATCGATATGAGCTAATAAGGTGTTCAAATTAGCTATTTGTGAATATTGACGCATCCAAAGATTGTCGCTCGTATTCTCGAAAGATGGTTCCGAAAATTCGTAATTAGCATAAACATGAAACAAATGATCACTATTTTGACGGACATCATAGTACTGAGCCATCACATCGAGCACCGTCATGGTTAATGTTGAAGCATAATTTTCGTTTAACCGATTATACACTCCATTTAATGCACTTTGAAAACCTTCGTTACTTTCAAAAAGCTTATCCTCCAGCATACCATCCTCCATATCTACCGCCAACCAATCATTACAGGATGCAAACACAAAAACGAGAATGCATACCAAAATCAAATGTTTTATATAATTTATTGTTTGCATAACATTTATTTTCTTTTAATTAAAATCGAATACTCAATGATGCCGAAACCGCCAGTTGAAATGGATAATCAAGACCGCGTTCCTCCTTAACCGTTGAAAGCCGGAAAATATCATTCATATAAACGCGAAATGAAAAAGAAGATATCCCCATTGGTTTCAACCAAGTAGCCTGTGTCGATTCGTACCCTAGTGAAATAGACTTACATTCCAAAGTATTATCATCTGCGACAAAACGACTCGACATTTTTGTCTTCGCGACATCATTGATTCGCCTAAATTTTGCCACATCTCCCGGCTTTTGCCATCGATCGTACAAGGCTCTTTTATCTTGATTGTATTGCAAATCATCACCACTTAACCCTTCAATCTTATTGAATAATGTTGACAAAAAGATCTGTCCTCCATAGCGATAGCGGAAATTAACACTAAAAGAAAAACCTTTATAACGAACCGTAGACCCGAAATTTCCTTCAACATCAGGATTAGAATCTCCCTCGATAACTTCTTCAGAAGTATCCAAATCATACGTATAAGAACCATCTTTCCGTTGGAAGACCTCATTACCAGTCATAGGATCAATACCCATCGACTTCACTGCCCAAAGTGCGGTAGAACTTACACCATCATAGTAACGCAAAAGAGATTGATTTTCCTGTCCATCTTCATTATAGCTTTCAAGCAAATCACCTATCTTATAATAAGTCGTTTTTGTATGTAACAAATTTGCATTCACCATCCATTTTACATCTCGTTTCTGTATTATCTGATAACTAGCAATCAACGAGTAGCTGTTATTCTTAGTAGCTCCAATATTCATTGGAACAGAGCTTGCCCCCGTTGATGCCGGCTGAGAAATTGTCAACAAGATCGGATCGCTATCTTTATACGTATAATCAGCTGTTAACCGTAGCCTTGAATTGAAGAGTTCTAGATCAAAACCCACATTATGGGTCTGAGTCCGTTGCCATTTCAAATTTTTATTTCCCCATTTACTTACTACTGAAGCCAAGCCAAACATATTTTGATATGAAGTATAATACGTGTACACGCTGTTAGCCGTTTTAGCCTCGATATTTTGATTTCCCGGATTTCCCAAAGAATAACGTATCTTCAAATAATTAATAACACTATTGTCATTCAAGAAATTTTCGTTGTGTACATTCCAACCTACTCCGAAGGACCAAGTCGTAGAGAAAGGATTATTGACTCCGAAAACGGAAGCCCCGTCACTACGTAAATTAAAATCCAACAGATATCTCATATCATAAGCATAGTTACCATTCAAATAAAAACTCGCAGACCGCTGTTTGTCAACACTTGAGCTAGGACGATCTCCTTCCGGGTAACTATTAGAAAAATTCGGATTGGAGAATTGATCGGTAATATATCCTATAGTTTGAAAACTCTCACTGATACTTTTGGTGTCTGTCAACTGTGCCCCTGCAATCAAATTATAAGTATGCTCTTCAACAGAATTCCCATAACTGACAAGCACACTACCATCATAAGAAGTCTGTCTATATTCTGTATGACTATATGAACCTTGTTTGGAGGTTTCTGTTCCTATAAA
Organism: Butyricimonas virosa; assembly: GCA_020743075.1. Lineage (GTDB taxonomy): Bacteria > Bacteroidota > Bacteroidia > Bacteroidales > Marinifilaceae > Butyricimonas > Butyricimonas virosa_A. The sequence goes on from DYVS01000322.1 coordinate 13,610, forward strand.
ATCCGTAGCATAAGGCGATTGGAATGCTTTTTCGGTATTTCTTGAAGTAGTCAAACCAAACTTTCCCTGTACCCGCATCCCCGATAAGGGACGATATTCAAGAATAAAATTATTTCTAAAATCAAAAGCATCACTTTTATTATAGCTTTTCTGAACAAAATCCCATAACGGATTATACACCGATTTTTCTTCAAGAACTTTCAAAATTTCACCATTTTCATCGTATGGTGATTCATATGGATTCATACGGTAAAATGAACTAAAAGGTACTACATTATTAGGAGCAAAGGTATATCCGACTGTCGTTTGATTGCTTAAATTGAATTTTTCAACCCTGTAAAGTAAATTGATCGTACCATCAACATTCTGCCGTTCAGACTTTTTCATCACCCCTTGGTTGTTTTTGTAGCGAAAAGTTAAACCATAACGAAAAATCGCATCTCCCCCTTCGATATTAAAAGAATGCTCGTGAGTATAAGCCGTACGCAACGGTTTATCCAACCAATAAGTATTTAAACCGGCAACTACACGTGCCAGCCGTTTATAATAAAGTGCACGATTAGCATCATCTAGAATCTCGCCATGTTCATCTAATGTACCATAATGACCAGACAAACGTTCAAATTCAAGTTTCTCGCTTGAATTCATCAAATTATAATCTGTTAAATCTGCCCAAGCTACTTGATAATTACCATTATAGCTAAAACGCAATTTCCCCGCCTCGGGCTTTTTGGTTTCCACAACAATTACTCCGTTAGCGGCTTTAGCTCCATAAATCGCAGCAGATGCAGCATCTTTCAGTATCGTAATACTTTCAACTCGATCCATATTCAAATCTGAAATATCCTGCAATGTTGCTTCAAACCCGTCCAATATAAACAATGGTTGATTGGCCGTAGCCGAATAAACATCTGACAAACCGGTAATACTCGTTGTTCCATTAATAGTGACATCCATAAGAGTATTAGGATCCGACCCCATCAAGTTGTTATCAGCAATTACAAATGATGGATCCAAAGCACTTAAACTTTGAAGTATATTTTGATTCCCGATCTCTTTTAACTCTTCAGTCTTATAAGTCTTAGCCGACCCCGTATAACTTTCAGTCTTACGAGTAAACATACCGGTAACCACAACCTCGTCAATCTCAGAAGCCTCATCTTGCAATGTAACGTTTATAACATCTTTGCCGGCATAAGCAATCTCTTGCGTATTCATTCCCACGAACGAGAATATCAACACGGGCTTTTCATTTCCCTCTGCCACGGTAATCGTGTAATTACCATCCATATCCGTGGCAACTCCTATGTTCGTATTTTTTATTCGTACAGTAACCCCCGGCAGTGGATTCTTTCCGCTATCGGTGACTTTACCCGTGATTTTTAAAGCCTTCACCTGTTGTTTTTCTGTCACACGCTTAATAACGTACACCCCGTCAATCACCTCGCAACTAAAACCTTTTCCCTTCAATACCGCATCAATGGCATCCTTTACCGGGGCATCTTTCAAGGAGATGTTCTGACATATCACTTTTTCCAACTGATTCTCGTTAAAAATAATCTGCTCACCCGTAATATCCTTAATACGAATCAAAACATCACTTACGGATTCCGATTTCACGTTCAATGTCACTGTTTTCACTTGTCCAAAAACAGCACTTGAAATGAACAACGTGAAAAATAGTGTGAAAATAACATACGTTTTCATAATTCGACACGTTTTTCTAAAATTAACAGGAACTCCTCTCCTGTCAAATTGATTTTTTTTCATACCTTTGAAATGTTTACATGTTAAATAATATGTATCAATAAATTGTACGGGTTCAGGTCGCCAAACTTTCAACTCGTACTTTTTTATTTTCTCCTCACCTTTATATTCTTACCATTTATCTCAAACTTAATATCATACCCTGCCTCAAAAAATCGCAACAAAGTTTCAATATTCCCATAACGATTCAATGTTGCCGAAAAATAAAGCTCATGCAAGGATTCGTCTTCGAAAGTAATATTCACATCATACCACCGCATGAAATCTTTCATGATTTCATCCAACGGTTTCCGTTCAAAACTGAATTGATGATTTTTCCAAGCAATCTCATTATATACTTTTACTTTTTGAACAACAACCTCCTGCCCTTCCTCGTAACGAACCTGATAGCCAGGCTCTATTTTTATGTATTCATCTTCTTTCTGCCCATTTTTAGCAAAGCCGACACTTCCATCCACCAAGGTTGCTCTAATTCCCTCTTCATCAACATAACGCCGCACGTTAAATTGCGTACCATACACCCTGACATTTCCCAAATCCGTTGTTACAACAAAGGGATGCCCTTCGTCATGCACGACCTCAAAATAAGCCTCTCCGGAAAGAAATACCTCCCGTTTTCCCTCTCCAAAATTTACCGGAAACTTTAATTTTGAATCAGCATTTAACCAAACTTTACTTCCATCACTCAACACGACATGGTACTCTCCCCCTTTGGGCGTTATCACTGTATTATATTCCATTTCAGTCCCTCTCCTGTCTTCTTCAAACAAAATGGTTCCCTCGTTTCTCTTGATTTTTGCCACACCGATGAATGTATCCGTGCTATCCACACCACGATCAAGGTTCACACTTGTCCCATCAGACAGAATCAAAATAGCCTTACTTTTCCCCGGAGTAATAACTGCAACCGATGTCTTCTCGAGGATTTCAACTCGCATACGTTGTAGCATATACACACTACTGATCAACCCGACAAGCAATACGGCCGCCACACTCCATTTCAACCATCGCCTACGCAACATTACCTGATGCCCTTTCTTCCTCTGCAGATAAAGGAACTGATCCAATTTTGCCAACTCCCGTGACATATCACTCTCACGGATAGTATCACTGTTCCATTCGGCAACCATCCTCTCATAGTACGCTTTTCGTCGGGTATCCTTGGCAAGCCACGTCAAAAACTTCTGTTCTTCCTCCTTAGATAATTCCCCGTTCATGCGACACACCAATAGTTTCCAATCTATATATTCATCATGTCCCATAGTCATCAAAATGTTTTCAAAAGCAATAACCATTCACCCTTAAAACGGGGGACAAGATTTTTTATTTTTTTGCAGATAATCGAAATATAACTTAGATTTGTATTCAAAATCTGGCATATGGTGAAACCTCATTTGGACATACAAGAACTTGGTCGAAGGATAAAAAAACATGACGAAGAAGCGTTTCGTATACTATATATCAAATATTTTTCAAACCTACGACATTATGCCATGCGTTATCTCTATGATTGGAATGAAGCAGAAGACCTTGTTCAAGAAGCCTATTTCACGTTATGGTGCAATTTAGATAAATACGATGGTGAACGTAACATCATCGCCTACCTGCTCACGTATGTCAAAAACGCTTGCTTGAAATACATTCGCAACCTCAAGATTCAGGATAACAATCAAGATAAAATTATCGAAGCGATGCTATTTTCAAATATAACGGATGAAGAACCTGACGAAGAATTACAGCATCGTTTAAACGAAATCCTTTCCCAGTTACCTGAAAAGCAAAAAGAAGTATTGCTAAAACACGTTGTCGACCACAAAACCATTCCCGACATCGCTAAAGAATTAAACATCGCCGAGTCAAGCGTAAAGACCCATTACAAACGAGCTATTGCCCTTCTTCGAAAAAATTTATGCTTTATATTGTTCGGTCTTTAAAATAAGAAAAGCCCATAAAACCACTTCCATGGCCTTATGGGCTTAACAAAACCTTACGAACTATTTATTTGTTTTCAAAAACAATTTTATCATCCTTCACGTCTACCATGATACGACTATCTTTGGAGACTTCCTCGGCAAGGATCTGTTTGGACAAATCGTTCAACAAAGTACGTTGAATAACCCGTTTTACCGGACGAGCACCGAACTGCGGATCATACCCGGCCTCGGCCAACCATTGTACAGCTTTATCCGTGATTTCAATGGCAATACCATTATTTTCCAACATTTTCTTCACGCCGTTGAACTGCAAACGTACGATATCCACGATTTCCGATTTCTTCAACGGGGCAAACATGATAATCTCGTCAATACGGTTCAAGAACTCCGGTCGAATAGTTTGCTTCAACATCTCGTAAACCTCGTGGTTCGTCTTATCAAGCACCTCATCCCGGTTATTTTCGTCAATACCTTTCAGACGCTCCTGAATAATGTGCGCACCGATATTGGAGGTCATGATAATGATCGTATTTTTGAAATCAACGACCCGGCCTTTATTATCTGTCAAACGTCCATCGTCCAACACTTGCAACAGGATATTGAATACATCGGGATGGGCTTTCTCGATCTCGTCCAACAATACCACGGAATACGGTTTCCGCCGAACAGCCTCTGTCAACTGACCACCTTCATCATATCCCACGTATCCCGGAGGTGCTCCGATCAACCGAGACACGGAATGACGCTCCTGGTACTCGGACATATCGATACGCGTCATCAAGGATTCATCGTCAAACAGGAACTCTGCCAACGCCTTAGCCAACTCGGTTTTACCCACACC
>DYVS01000323.1:0-11729 GCA_020743075.1 Butyricimonas virosa
CCATCTTGATTGAACCGATTTAGTATTAAAGCTTTTATGTCGCTTAAAGATAAGTCATGAAGGACGATATGGTTACCAAAAGGTTCTATGGAGAGAAGGGTTTCCAGCGTGATGTCTCCTTGGGGAAGTGCGGAAAGACGAATGCCCCCTTGGTTGTAGAAGGCGAAATCAGATACTGTTGAACGTAGCATTGCGTCAGTCACGATATTACCGATACTTTCTTGAGATTTAAATGGGAGGGAGCTAATCCCGATAACTTCTTTAAATTCGGGTTGCTCCATGAAATAGTTGACTTTTCGTGTTATGCAAGAATCAACCCGTGTAATTGTGTCAATCAGGCAGGATTGGTAAGAACGTTCGGTGAGCTTGCCCTTTGTGAATTTTAATATGGTCAGACCGGCGTATTGCAACTTGAGTCCTGTTTGTCCGATTATAACGTTATTTATCTCTTTCGAGGTTTCCAATAACGTGTGGGTATGGCCCCCGATAATTATGTCTAGTTCTGGCATTTGTGTTGCTAGAATGGAATCCTTGTCCACTCCAAGGTGCGTGAGGCCAATTAGTACGTCACATTGGCGCTTGAGCGGTTTGTAATCTTCCACCTTGTCGAGATAATGGTCAAAGGTAATGTCTTTCAAACGTTCCGGGTTAGTACTTGGTATTTGGTCTGTTTCTGTTTGCACAAAACTAATGAAACCCAGCTTGATACCGTCCTTCTCGATTATATGATAAGGAGGAATACTGTCCAGTTCTCCCCGGGAGGAATTGATATTGGCGCAGATAATCGGGAAGGTTGCGTCGTTTATTCTGGCCCGAAGAATTTTTTGTCCGAAATCGAATTCGTGATTTCCTAATGTTCCGACCTCGTAGCCCAAGTCGTTCATTAGCGAAATGATGGGGAAGCCTTTTTCTTTCGCATGGTCCACATATGGGTTGCCAGTGAATCGATCTCCGGCATCTACCAGAATCACATTCGGGTGTTCCTCCTTGATGCGCTTCACGAATGTGGCCAGTTTGGAGAATTGTTCAATTCTCCCGTGTATGTCATTGGTGGATATGATCACGATCTCTTTTTCTTCGGTATTCTGGCAACCGGAGAGGAACATGATCCATAGCAAGGTCATGTACATTTGTAATTTGGAAAACACGGAAAGGGGTAGCATCAAATTCATATCATTGTATTTTCAGCGTACAAAGATAATTCAAAAGTGGAATTTTTAGTAGAAGAAATTTTTCAGAAAATCCGTAATATATTAAAGAATAAAAATAAACTTTTATTGTTCTTCATTCGTATAATTCTGGTGTGATTTTTGTGATAATAATGATATAAACTATTCGGATAAAGTTATGAAAGCAGCTTTGTTTTTTGAAGATAACCAGCTCTGCCATCTCGGTGAAAATATTGGAGAAAAGGCGATTAAAGTATCAACAATTACGACAGAAGATGATAAAGTCGTTTCTATAAAGAATAGTGAAGTGAAAAATCGGAATATGAATTATTTTATCCAGTGGTTAGTGGATTGTGGTATAAAAATGATTTATGTCTCCGGTATTGACGAGAAAGTAAAGCGATTCTTTGAACAGATGAAAATCATCGTGAACGTGAAGAACCAGTCTGATAAAACTCTTTTGTTGGCAGAAATTACTTCTCAAAAGTAATAAATTGGATTTTGCAGTTTATCCCGGGTCTCAAACCCGGGATAATTTTTTACTTCCTTCGATTACAATTATTTTTATTACTTTATCTTTGCTAGACGATAATTGCAGAGGAATTGTTATGTCACTGGAAAAAGTAAAACAATATTTTGATAGCCTTGGTTTAGGACAAAGGGTTCATGAACTGGCCCAGTCTAGTGCTACCGTGGAGGAAGCGGCTGTTGCCGTGGGGTGTGAGCCGGAGCGTATTGCTAAAACAATGTCTTTCCTGTTGGGAGAGAAGCCGATATTGGTTGTTACGGCCGGGGATGCCAGGATTGATAATAAAAAATACAAGGAGTATTTTCATCAGAAAGCGAAAATGATACCGGGAGAATTGGTGGAGCAATATGTCGGGCATGCCCCCGGAGGAGTCTGCCCGTTTGTTATTCCCGAGGAAACACAAGTGTTTTTGGACGTTTCGCTTAAACGCTTTGATATTGTTTATCCGGCAGCGGGGACAAGTAATAGTGCTGTCGAGTTGTCTATCAAGGAGCTGGAGGATTGTTCCCGTTCCCGGGAGTGGATTGACGTGTGTAAGGATTGGGAAAAGGAATGAATCGGCTTGGTTTGTCCCAGTACGTGATGGTTAGCCTGTGCATGGCTCTCGTTGCGGCTACATAAAACATACTTTTGTCAATGAGCGTGTTGTAATTGCTGGCATTTGTTTGTGGAATAATCACCTCGTCGAATTCTAACCCCTTCGCCATGTGGGATGAGGTGATGGTAATTCCTTTGGCGAAAGCCGTACTCTGGTGAGAGAGGAAATAGAGGTTGTCCGTGTGTGATTTAAGTCTTTCCGTGATTTCTTGTGCTTGCACTTCGGTTTTGCATATTATCCCGAGTGATTTGTAATTCGACTTTTTGAATGTGGTAATTATCCCCGAGATGGCGGAAAGTTCTTCTTCCGGATTCTTGAAAGAAAGTACGGTAGGTGCATCCCCATGTCGGGCAATGGCTTCCAAGTCTTCGTTCGCTTGAATCCTTTGTGCGAAATTCGAGATCTCGAACGTGGATCGATAACTCTTGCAAAGTTTCATTACCTTGCCCGTGACAAATGCTTTTTGAATCATCTCGGCTGTTGATGAACCGTAGGGATTAACCGATTGGCAAGCATCTCCGAGAATGGTTTTCCGGCAGGAGTAAAGTTTTTGAATCATCTTGTATTGTATAGGGGAGTAATCTTGCATCTCGTCAATCAAAAGGTGTTTGATTCGAGAAGGGGCAGGGAGTCCCTCTAAGGCTACGTGGAGATATGCCAAGGGAGCTAGGTCTGCATATTCCAGTGTACGGTTCTTGTGCGTTTTGAACATTTCGGGTTTTCCGCTCCATATGAAGAAGTCTTTGTAAACTTGGAGGTCGTTGTTTCCGGCAAACATCTTTTGTATTTCCTTCTTCAACAGGTTTCTTTCTGTTGTTGTCACCTTGAAATAATGTTTCAAAGTCATCATTTCTAAGATATAATCCGTCATCGTCTCGAAACGTTGGCGCATCGGGTAACGGTTGAATCGTCGAAATTGCTCATCGATAAATTCGGCCGGAACGGTAATATGTTTTGTTAGCTTGACATCCGTTGCTTTAAAATAGTGGTTCTCCATGTGAAGAATAAACTTCTCTAGTTGTGAGATGAAATCAAAGGATGCTTTATATTGAATTCGTTCAATAAATCCCGGTGTTGGCTTTTCTAATAATTCTGTAACCTGTTCGAAGAAATTCTGGTATTTGTATTTATTGTTAAGAACCCCCGAAAGGATTTGTTCCATACTGGTTTCGGGAACTGTTTCCTCGCCGAGTTCCGGGAGGACGTTCGAGATATAATCGGCGAAAACCTTGTTCGGGGAGATGATGAGAATATCTTTTGAGGTGATTTCTCCTTTTTGTGCGTAAAGCAAGTAAGCGATGCGATGCAAGGCGATGGATGTTTTCCCTGATCCTGCTACCCCTTGTATAATTAGTGTTTGAGTATCTTCGTTTCGGATAATCCGGTTTTGTTCCCGTTGTATCGTGGTCACGATATTCTTCATCTTATCGTCGGTATTGGAACTTAGTTCTTTTTGCAGAACATCATCATGAACGGTCAATGAATTCTCGATCATGTATTCCATCTGACCTTTACGGATGCGATATTGTCGTTTGAGAGAAATGTCTCCCTCAACCTCTCCGGTTGGGGAGGAATAGGAAGCGGCACCCAGTTCATGGTCATAAAACATACTGGATATAGGAGCCCTCCAATCGTGAATTAGGTTCGCTTTTTTACCGGGATCGTAAAATGTGTGAATCCCGATATATAATACCCTTGTTTCGCTTCCCTCTTTTCTTTCAGTGAAATCTATGCGCCCAAAATAGGGAATATCCAGAATTTTCCCCAGGCGTTTGCGTTTGTCAATAACACTCTCGCCGGTTGCAAAATGGCGTAAGATACTTTCCCGCATAGAACGTATCTCGTGTGGATCAATGTCTTTATTCGACCATAGATATTCCTTGTATTCTTGTAACGTGTCAACGTGTTCTTTAACAGACTTGTCCGTGTTGTTAACTGAATTGTTTATAATGTTGATAATCTGTCGTAAATACTCTTTTTCCTGTTCTTCAGTTTTATTGAACACCATAATCTCCTAGTTGTTTTAATTAAAATTGTGCGAAAAGTAGGACAAAGTTAATCCAACAACATGGAGGAGGAAATAGTTATTTATAGCTATCTTTACTAAGATTTTATTTTCTACGTTGATTTTGTCTAATTATTTTAGTATCCCTAGTCCTATTCCTTTGTTGATTGCTTCAATGGAATTTTGAGCTTCCAGTTTATGGAGTAAATTTTGTCGATGGATATTCACGGTGTGAATGCTGATTTGGAGTTTATGGGCAATCTCCTTGCTTAGTAATCCTTTTTGAATCAGGTGCAATATTTCTGTTTCCCGTTCTGTTAGATGGATTGTCGGGGAGAATAATAACGTTGGAGAAAATAGTTCACCGCTTTTGAGGTTGAGAACGGTACAGGCAACCTGTCTCGAATCCTTTTGATCCGGTGAAATACTCATGTTGCCTAGTATAAGCCATGCTTTTCCTGCACGTCCTTGTTCCAAAACTTGCAGTCTATTCGTTACTCTCACGTATTGTTGTTTGGCATTACGTACTCGAAAGCTGTAAATGTTGCAATAATCATTGCGTTGTTCTACGGGCAGGTTATAAATGAATTGTCCCAGTTTGATCTGTAAATCCACCAACTGATCAAAATCATCCGGGTGAAACCGGGATTCCAGGTAATCTCCCTGTTTCTCCAAGGTGGCGATTTTGTCCTCATCATAACCTAGTAAGTTTGCAAAATGTGGAGAGGCGTAAACGTATTTATTTTTGTAAACATCAACTACAAACGTGCAATTCCGACTAACTCTAGCCATTTTATGAAGCATGGATTTATCCCGTTCCCACACGGCGTAATCAATATCATGTATTGATAAGTGTTGTTTAGCCCACATTTCTTCTCGAGTGATATTGGTCGACTTCATGTTGTTATATTGTTTGAGGATTTGCATGATGGAGGATGATGACGGGACAAAAGTACGAAATAATCAGCGAAATAACGAAGGTGTGTAAAAGGAAGTATGGAGAAACCCTTGTCCGATGAATAACTATGGTTGGTCTATCCTTTCCCTAGAGCATTGACATAGCATAAATAGTGCATATACATAACAAGTACATTGATCTATGTTTATGATTGGTTCGTGTTGTGTTGGTATCTAGTTGGTGTCCTAAGCCAACGGTAAAGAAAGGTTTTACAAGATATTATATATCACTATCTATTTAGTTACCAAATGTTATTTATTCAAGCGATTTGGATCAAGTTATTGAGAATAAAAGTATCAATATCCGGAATTTGTCTTGTAAGCGTTTTAATGCTATTTTTTTTTGCTTTTTTACTGTTTCAACATTTAACTCTAATTCTTTGGCTATTTCAGAGGGCTTTTTCCCGTCTAACGTGAGTAAACAAATTTTTTTACATTGTGGGGGTAGTTGCTCGATAGAGGAAAGTAATTGACGATATACTTCTTCTTTTATAAAGCTGTTGATGATGTTTGGTTCTTCTTGTTCTTGGTAATTATCTATAATTTGTTGCTTGTGGTAATGTTGAACTTTGCGATCCCGTAAATAAGTGAAACATTTATTTTGAGTGGAAAGGTATAAATATTTACGTAATAGTAATTCGTTTTCAAATTTGATTCTTTTTTCCCAGATCCGGATAAAGATTTCCTGAACAATATCTTTTGCGGCCTCCTCGTTATTTATGAACGAGAAAGCAAATTGAACAAGTGCAGGATAGAATTCATTAAATAGAATTTTATACCGAGATTCTTCATATATATTTTGTATGTTGTTCATTTGTCCCGTTTCTGAACTGAATAATTATCGATTGATAGTTCAAAAATAGTATTTTTTTTGTTCGGAATGTCCGTAAATTAATTTTTTTCTAAATTCTTTTACCCTTTTTGGTTGTCTTGAGAGTTATTAGTGTAAAATGATTATAATGGATAAGAATTTCGATATAGCAGATTGTATTGTTGCTTTTATCAAGGGGATAGCAACTCCGGAGCAAATGGTTCGTTTGGATGTGTGGTTAGAGGAGAGTGATGAGAATAGACGATTGTTGGCCTCTTTATTGGATGAATCGGTTTATGAACAACGGCGTGAAGAATGGGGACAATTAGAGTTAAATGAATCCTTTGAAAACGTGCGAAAGGAGAGAAATAGAAGGGTGAGATTGCGGAATATGAGAAGGATAGCTGTTGCGGCTTCCGTGTTATTGCTTGTGACGGTGGGGGGTACCTGGTTAGGAAAAGGGGATCGGGATACCGTCGGGCATTTTCAGCCAACGACGGAAACGGGAGGAAGAGGACGGGCTTTACTTACTTTGTCCACGGGTGAGCGCGTGGTGTTGAGTCAGCAAGATACGTTATTACAATCAGAAGAAATTTCTATTCGGGTTAACAGGGCGGGAGAAGCCGTGTATGAAACAAAAGATTCTGTTGTTCCTTCAAGCACAACGTATAATATTATGGAAGTTCCTCAGGGGGCAGAGTTTCATTTAACACTTGGTGATGGAACTAAAGTTTGGTTGAATTCCGGAACGAGATTGCGTTATCCGGTGAAATTTACAGGTGATGTTCGGTTCGTGGAATTAAGCGGAGAGGCTTATTTTGATGTAAAACGAGATGAGGCGTTGCCTTTTGTGGTGAAAACTTCTCGTTCGGAAGTAATGGTGTTGGGTACGGAGTTTTGCGTGAAAGATTACGTGAATCAAGTGAATCAAACCACGTTGGTAAGCGGGAGTGTTTCCGTGAAGGATTTTAGGGGACAGTCTTATGTGATTGTTCCGGGGCAACAAGTCTGTATCGACCAGGATTCTTCCCGCGTGTTGGAAGTCGAAACTCTTTATTTCACTTCTTGGAAGGATGGATATTTCATGTTTGATCAGGCCACGTTAGAACGTATTATGGATGAATTGGCTCGATGGTATAATTTTGATTACTTTTTTGCTAACGCGGAGGCTAGGAATATGATGTTGACGGCAAGAATTAAAAAGTATGATAATATAGATACTGTTTTGGATATTTTGTCTCGGACGGGGGATATTCGTTTTTCCCGGAAAGGGAATACAATAACAATCGTAAGTAGATAAAACTTAGGGGAATCGGCACCACCCATATTCCCCTTAAGTTCTTCTTATATTTAAGAATTAAATAATTTACAAATTTATGGAAAAAAAAGGGAAAAGCGGGCTTTACCCGCGAGAAAAATTGAAACTTTTAGCAAGGTTTCAGCGTGCTTTGTTGTTGTTGATTTTCTTTAGTTTGCCGATTGTAAGTTTTGGGCAAGAGAAGAAGTTCACGTTTTCTTTTAAACATGTGCCGATAAGTACCGTGTATCTTCATATAGAGAAGAATAGTGACTATTCTTTCGTTTATAATACTCAAGAGGTGCAACGGATAGGGTTGAAAGATTATAAATTCGAGAATGCTTCGATCCGAGAAATTTTGGATTATTGTTTGAAAGGAACGGATTTGACGTATGAAATTCGGGATAAACATATTATTATACATCGAGATTACCAGAAGAAGGGATTGGAAGAGATGGTTGTTGTTCGAGGAAAGGTTGTGGGTGCTGATGATGTTGTTTTGCCGGGGGTAACCGTTTTGTTGAAAGGGACCGTGACGGGAGTGACAACAGATGCGGAAGGCAAGTATTCAATTTTTGTTCCTAAAAAAGGTGCAACCTTAATTTTCTCTTTCGTTGGGATGAAGACCAAGGAAGTGGTTTGTGGCGATAAGCGGGAAATAAACGTTACGCTGGAAGAGGACGTGCAGGCGATGGAAGAAGTGGTTGTGACCGGGTATCAAACATTACGCAAGAGTGACGTGGTGGGTTCTGTCACGACTGTAAAGGCTTCGGATATTATGATGCCGGCCTATACTTCTATTGACCAGATGTTACAAGGACGGGTTGCCGGGATGATGGTGATGAACACGAGTTCCCGCGTGGGAACGAGTCCTAAAATACGGATTCGGGGAACATCCACGATTTTAGGTAATCAAGATCCGTTGTGGGTAGTTGATGGCGTGATACAACCGGATCCGCTTCCCTTGAACCAGAATGATATGATGGTGGATGATTTGAAAAATATACTGGGTAACCAGATTTCTTGGTTGAATCCGGCGGATATAGAGACAATAACCGTATTGAAAGATGCTTCTGCAACCGCTATCTATGGTTCTAAAGCTGCCAACGGTGTGATCGTGATTACAACTAAAAGAGGACAAACTGATCGCATGACGGTAAATTATAACGGAACGTTTTCATTCCGAATTCGTCCTCATTACGGGTTATTTAATTTGATGAATTCTGAGGAACGGATTCAGTTTAGTCAGGAAGCTTTTGCCGCGGGAGCCGTGTATCAAAATGTTCCGGTGGAGTCTTTGAACACGTACGAAGGAATTATGACTCTGTTTTATGCCAAGCAAATTTCTAAAGAAGAGGCAGAAATGGCTATACAAAGATTGGGACAGACGAATACGGATTGGTTTAAATTGTTGACCCGTAATTCTTTTAGTCATAACCATAATTTGAGTATATCCGGCGGAAGCGAGAAAATCGTGTATAATGTTTCCTTGGGATACAGTGACCAGGCTGGAGTGGAAAAGGATAATGATGCGAAAAATCTGAGTGGACGTATTAATGTCGGAATTGAATTACATCCCAAAGTTCGTGTGGATATGAGTTTGATCGGGAGTGTTAATCGGACTTGGGGATATGCGGCAGGTGTTAATCCTTTGGAATATGCGACATCGACCAGCCGTTCTGTGTTGGCTTATGATGATGTTGGTAACCAGTATTTTCAAAAATTGAGAGCGAATTACAGGTATAATGAAAATCTCGTGTTGCTAGGCTTTAATATTTTGAATGAGATGCAACATAGTTATTCAAAGAATAAGTCCTCTCAAATAAACGGGAATTTGAATTTTTCATGGGATATTACACCTTGGTTAAGGTATGAATTTGTGGGTGGTATAAATAACAATGTCGGAGTATCAGAGTCTTATGCGGGAGAACAAACCCATTACGTGGCCAAGAATTATAGAGGGTATGATTTCGGCTCGGAAATGTTTGGTTCGGATAAGTATAAAGCAGCGATGTTGCCATCCGGAGGGGAATTATATAATGGAAATTCGGATGTACTGGGGTGGAATGTTCAGAATAAGATTACTTTTCAGAAAACGTTGAAGGAAGATCATCGGATCAACTTATTGATAGGTACGGAAGTGTCGTCAACTAAAACAGAGAATAGGGGACAAAAAATTTATGGATACGTGGCAGAAAGAGGCGAGAGTGTTATAAGACCGACACCAATAAAGGAGTTGGTGCCTATTGGTAATGCTCCTGTAACAGGATGGGGAATTTTAGAGGATTTGTATGATGGAGCAGGATGGAGTCGTAGCACGTTGACGGATAATAAATTTTCCTTGTTTGCCACGTTGGCTTACTCTTATAAAAATAGATACGTGTTGAATGTCAGTATACGTAACGATGCTTCCAATCGCTTCGGGCAGGATCAGAATAAACGTTTCGACCCAACTTATTCTTTCGGGCTTTCTTGGAATGTTGCTCAAGAACCTTGGTTGAATAGTATTTCTAATATATTGAACCAGTTCAATATGAGAGTGTCCTATGGTATTCAGGGAAATGCGGTGAATTCAATAAGTCCTGAATTAATATTGAGCATGGGGACTACGAAACTTTATTATGGTGATTATATGTCGACGATCTTTCGTATTCCTAATCCCCATTTAAGTTGGGAACGTACGAAGATTTGGAACTTTGGTTTAGATGTTCAATTTATTCAATGGATCACGATGAACTTGGAATATTACACGAGAACGTCCAATAATATTGTGAACCAACGAATAGCCTTAGAGTATGGTAGGGAAGGAACAGAGGTGAATGGTGGGCGTATTGTGAATTCCGGAGTAGAGTACACGTTGAATATTACACCAATACGCACGAAGAATTGGGCTTGGACGATCGGGCTAAATTCATCTAAAAATTGGAACAAAGCAAAAACCCAATCGATTAGTGAAATTACGCTGAGGGATTATTTGGCGGGATCTTCTGATAAGGTATTGAAAGAGGGATATGCAGTATCTAGTTTTTGGTCATATAGTTTTAAAGGTATCAATCCGAATGATGGAAGTCCGGAATATAATTTGCTTTTCGAGCAGGACGAGCAGGGGGATTATGTGAGAAATGAAGATAATAATCTTGTTTTAAGGGAAATTTCCGATTACACGGATTTACTTGTTTATTCTGGTAAAACCGAGCCAGATTTCACCGGAGGTTTGACAACTCGTTTGAGGTGGAAAGGTTTGACGTTCGGGGCGAATTTTTCTTTGTTATTGGGAGCCAAGAAAAGGTTGCCGAATCCATATCCCGCAAGCGGCAATATTCCATTATCTAACGTAAATCTGAGTAAGGATCTGAAGAAACGTTGGAAAGTACCCGGAGACGAGAGAAATACAAATATCCCGGGAGTTTATGCCGGTCGTGTTCCTAGTATGATTAATCTTCAAGATGGAAGATCGTATAACGTGTATGATATGTGGGGACAGTCAGACGTGATGGTTGTAAATGCCGATTTCTTGCGTTGTCAACAAATGTCGTTGACTTGGAATATGAATGAGGAATGGTGTGCGAAAATAGGCGTGAAAAGTTTATCGCTCAACGCAATTATGAATAACGTGTTTGTGATTGCCGATAAAAAGTTTCATGGTTTTGATCCGGAATTGGGAGATAGCGTGCAGCCCAAGACATACTCTTTTGGTGTAACTGTTGGTTTTTAAAAGGAGGTTTTTATGAATAGAATGATAAAATACGGGTTATTGGTGACCATGTTTTTTATGGCATCATGTGGTGATTTCTTGGAGCCTAAATCCCAGAGTGAATATGTTCCCAAATTAGTTAAATCATTAGACGAATTGTTGCTGGGAGAAGTATATATGGGACCGGGATATAGTGATGGGCAGTTTTACGGGGTGTTGGGGTTATTCGATGACGATGTGGCTATTCGGCCGGATTGGAAGGCGAATGCTTCTGAGGAAGAGAAGATAAATAAAATCCGGATGGCTTACACGTGGGCTAAAAACATGAAAGATGAGTTTAGTGGATATAATACCTACGGGGAAGTGTACAAAAAAATTCTTGGATGTAACTCTGTTTTGGATTATATTGATGAGGTGCAGGGATCTGAAGAGGAAAGGAATCGGGTAATGGCTCAAGCTTTGGCTTTCCGGGGATATTTTTATTTTCACTTGATAAATTTGTATGGAAAACCTTACTCCGTGGGTAAAGATTCGCCGGGAGTACCTTTGAAGTTGACGGCCGAGATGGGGACAAGCGGAATGAAAAGGAACACGGTAGAGGAAGTTTATATGCGGATAATACAAGATTTATTGGAAGCGGAACGTTTGTTTAAGACATTGCCGGAAGGA
>DYVS01000324.1:0-6424 GCA_020743075.1 Butyricimonas virosa
GTAATGGTAAAAGGGTTGACTTTGGGAACGGTGACAGATAGTCGTGGTTGGTATAAGTTGTCTGTGCCTCAACTAAAAGATTTTACCTTGGTATTTTCTTTTATCGGGATGAAAGAAACGGAATGGAGATATGCGGGGAAAGATACGATAAATATTACTTTGTATGAGGATGTACAAGCCATGGATGAGGTCGTTGTCACGGGATATGGTAATGTGTCGAAAGGGAGTTATACGGGGGCTTCTACTACGGTCAAAGCATCGGATGTTATGATGGCGGGAGTCTCTTCTATTGATCAAATGTTACAAGGTGTCGTGCCTGGGATGTTGGTAATGAATAAAACGGGAATGGTTGGAGCTTCACCTAAAATACGTGTTCGGGGAACTTCAACTCTTTTGGGAAGTCAGGAACCGGTTTGGGTTGTTGATGGAGTAATTCAACGAGATCCTCAGCCTTTTAACTCTGAGGATAACACGAAATTTTCGGTAGATGCGGATGATATTCGGCAATTAGCTGGTAATGCGATTTCGTGGTTGAATCCAAATGATATTGAAACGATAACGGTATTAAAAGACGCTTCGGCTACAGCTATTTACGGTTCGCAGGCTGCTAATGGGGTAATTGTTATTACGACTAAAAAAGCTAAAGTCGGTAAAATATCCGTGAATTATAATGGTGATTTCTCGATCGGTCAGCGTCCTCGTTATGGATTGTATGATTTGATGAATTCGGCGGAACGGATGCAGTTATCAAAGGAGATTTATGAAGAACGACGGGAGTTTACAAATGGTTCAGTGGTGTTGCCTATTGGTTATGAAGGATTGTTGCAGAAGCTTTTTAACAAGGAGATTACTCACGAAGAGATGGCTTCAGAGTATGAAAAGATGGCTCGTCAGAATACGGACTGGTTTGATATTTTATTCCGGAATTCTTTCAATCATTCTCATTCATTGGGTATTAGCGGAGGGTCGGAAAAAATACAAAATCGCACATCTTTTGGTTTTATCCAAGAAAATGGAGAGGCGAAAGGAAATGGAATGACGCAATTTACGGCTTCATCCAACACGACAATAAATCTTTGGGATCGGGTGACAATTAATATGCTTTTAAATGGGAGTGTGCGTGAAGTGGATGGATTTGCTTATGGTGTTGATCCTTTCAATTATGCTTATAATACTTCTAGGGCTATTCCGGCATATAATGAGGATGGTTCTTTATTCTATCATGAGAAACAGGGAGAGGGTAGTGCTGCTATATCTAACAAGTCTACCTATAATTATAATATATTGAATGAACGTTCAACAACAGGTAGTGAAAGTCGTACTCGAAACTGGGGGACAACAATAGATTTGAAATGGCAGATATTACCGGGTTTGGAATACCAGGGGTTGGTGGCTTATAACTCTTCGTCTTCTGATAGCAAGCAGCATGCAACGGAACGTTCTTTTTATATTTCGAGTATCCGGGGATATGAATATGGAACCGTCATTGAAAATACTTCTGGCGTGGGGGTGACTCCATTGCCTATGGGTGGAGTATTGGAAACTGATTTGACGAATATAACAACGATAACTGTTCGGAATAGTCTTGTGTATGATCGGTTATTTAAAGAGAAACATCGGATGACGTTACAATTTGGGGTTGAAACAAATTCTGTACAGACTAAAGGAGAAACTAACAAACGATATGGTTATATGCCGGATCGCGGAGAATCTTTTGTTGCACCTCCGGCTTCGTATTCATCTTACGGATTTGTTGTTGACAACGTAATGTATGCTCAAGGAAGTCATTCTGTTTTGAATCGGATAGAAAATAAGTTGAGTGAATATGCAACCGCAGTGTATACTTATGATGACCGTTATGTCGTGAATTTTAGCGGTAGAGTGGATGCTTCCAATCGGTTCGGTCAGGATAAGAATAAACGGTTTCAGCCCACTTGGTCGGCGGGATTAAAATGGCGAATTGCAAATGAGGAATTTGCTCGTAAAACCTGGTGGTTGAATAACTTGGATCTTTATGGGTCTTATGGCTATCAAGGAAATGCCGTGAGTTCTGTTTCCCCGGAGTTAATCGCTAAAGATGAATACCTGATGTTGTATCAGGCTTATGCGCTGAATATTATTTCTTTACCTTATCCGGATTTGGGGTGGGAAAAAACAAAAACCTGGAATCTAGGGCTTGATGCCTCATTTTTAGATAGTCGATTGAATTTTACGTTTAATTATTTTAAAAAAGTAAGTGAAATTCTTTCTTCTCGGAATGTAGCTTACGAGAATGGGGTAAGAAATGGTATTGTTTCTGGTTCAACGTTGGAAAATCATGGTTATGATTTTGTTATCAATGTGATTCCGGTTAGGGTTCGTGATTTTACATGGCAGCTTTCTTTAAATACATCTGTCACTCGTAATAGTGTAGAAAAAAATAACCGGGTGAATGGTTTGGAGGATTATTATACAGGTTCCTGTGTTGTGAATGGTCGTCCTTTTTCAACTTTTTATTCTTATGAATTTGATGGTTTGGAACAAGAACATGGTCAACCCCAATTTAAACATATGGATATAGAAGGAGCTGAGAGCCCTAAGGATTATCTTGTTGAGAGTGGTAAATTTACACCGGATTTTTCCGGAGGTTTAAATACGATGTTTAAATATAAACAATTCTCGCTTTATGCACTATTTACCGTTCAATGGGGTGGACATGGGCGTTTGCCGAATCTTTATACAAGTAATTTGAATCCGCCTAAACCGGAACAAAATGTTTCAAAGAAATTAATGAACCGTTGGAAACGTCCGGGAGATAAATCACTTATTCCGTCATTGCCAGGAACAGGTAATGAGTTAATAACGTTACCGTTGACTGCAACTTCTCCTGCTTATAGGGCTTATATTTATGATATGTATAATTATTCGGACGTGCGAGTGGCAAATACGGATTTTATTCGTTGTCGTTCTATCTCCCTTGCTTACGAATTTGATGGAGATTGGTTGAAACAAGTAGGAATAAATTATTTACAGTTGAAAGCAAGTATGACAAATCCTTTTATGTGGGTTTCAGATAGTAAGTGGGATGGATTAGACCCAGAGACTGGTAATTGGCCTGCCCGTCGAGTGACTTCTCTGTCGTTGCAAGTAATGTTTTAATAATTAACGGGTAAAATAGGAAATTATGAAACGTTTTAAATTGACTATATTGAGTTTTGTTGGATTGTTGGTAACGGGGGCGTGTTCGGATTTTCTGGAAGAAAAATCGCAAGACGAAGTTATTCCTTCGACAGCAACGGATTACAGTGAAATATTGTTAGCGTATTCAAATCCGGGAGGATATAATATGCTATCGGTATTAGATGACGATATTGAAATAAATGATCTTCAATATAATAATAATGAAAATTCTATCGTGAAACAACATGGGGGAGTTTTTACTTGGCAGCCCGATATGTGGGAATGGGAGAATGGAATAAAAGATAGTTATGAGAGTACTTATACTCAAATTATGGGAGTGAATGCCGTGTTGGATGGTGTTGATGATGTTGAAGGAAGTGTGGAGGAAAAAGAAGTGGTGAAAGCACAGGCTTTAGGGTTACGGGCTTACTACTATTTTATGTTAGTAAATTTGTATGGAGAACCTTATAATTATAATAAAAAGGCTTTGGGGATTCCGTTGAAATTGACTTCCGCATTACTAGAGAATGGGATAACCCGTAACACGGTGGAGGAAGTATATGCCCGTATTGTAATGGATTTGGAGCAGGCATCCGCTCTATTTGGGAAGTATTCGAAACGAAGAGGGGATTTTCGGATAAACGGAACCGCTACAGATATTCTTCTTTCCCGAGTATATCTTTATATGGAAGAATGGGACAGGGCGATAGAAGCTGCAAATAGGGCTATTAAGACAGCAGAAGGATTGACGGATTATACAACCGTTGAGGCTGGAAACCAATTTTACATGACAACTTATGAACTTTCTGAGGTGGAGTGGCTTTTTGACATGAGTATCACTAATTTTCCATTTGTTCCTTCCGGAGATTTATTGTCAAAGTATACGAATGGGGATAAGCGTGAAGCGTTATGGTTTGATGCTAATGGATCTATTTCAAAGAGAGCTCAGAAGAGTGGTTGGGGACCTAATCGGACTATTCGAATTTCAGAAGCTTATTTGAATCGGGCAGAAGCTCTTGTGCTGTCACAAAATGCTAATATTGGGGAAGCTTTAGCGGATTTAAATGAATTGCGCCGTCATCGTATTGTGGGATATCAAGATATTTCAATTTCCGATGCTACGATTTTACTGGGCGAAATACGTGTGGAACGTCGGTTAGAATTATGTTTTGATGGTCATCGTTGGTTTGATTTACGTCGTTATGGAATGCCTTCTATTTCTCATGATTATAAGTTGAAAAAGAATGATGCTTGGGTAACTTATGTTTTGAAAGAGAAAGATCCTCTTTATACGTTACCGATTCCAAGGGCGGTGATATTGAATAATGTAAAACTGGAGCAAAATCCTTCGGCTAATGCGCCGGAACGGATAGGGGTTCCGAAGTCTAATTTGTAATATATATATTAGTTATGAGAAAAATAAATATATATTGGCTGGTTTTGAGCATATTTTTATGTGTTGCTTGTGCGGGAAACGATAATATTGGAGACGTTGAACCATTGGCACCGGATTATAAATTGCCACAAGGAAAATCTCCTGCAGATGACCGGATTGTGGAGTATTATGATCAATATGGAACATATATATTATACGAGTATACAAATGATGATATACATTATGGCTCGTATTATGAATATACTTATAATTTGCCGGATCCGCAATATGTTGGTAATATGCTGGATTTATTGGAGGATATTTGGTTTGATCTTTATCCTATAGAGTTTCACCGGAAATATATGCCTTATGCTATATTCTTGACGGCCGATTTGAATGGTCCGTTAGGGCCTGTATTTTCTTATGATGGTACCTCTTCTTTAGTATTGGGTAAATGTTCCGAGGAATTAGAGAAAATTACGGCTGAAACTAAATTTGCATATAAAAAAGAGTTGCAAATTGCACTTTGGAATATGTGGTTGAATAAGTCGGTTTTTGAATTTCCAGATGAATTTTTTAAAGTTAGTGATTATTCACGCACGGCGGATGCAGATCCCTCTTCTCCTAATTATGCTCGTAATAGAGGTTTTGTTGCGCATTATCAAATGGGGGAATGGAGTTTGTTTCCCACGGATTGGATGACCGGTACGCTCGGGGATGTGTTGGATTTGTCTGCTTTTATCATGAGTATGATTTCTCGGACTTCTGACGAGTGGGCTTCGGATTTAACTTATCCGTTAGTAAAAAAGAAGTATGATATTTTGCAAAATTATTTTTTGAAAACCTATAATGTAAATTTAAAAAATATAGGGAATACTGTT
Organism: Butyricimonas virosa; assembly: GCA_020743075.1. Classification (GTDB taxonomy): domain Bacteria; phylum Bacteroidota; class Bacteroidia; order Bacteroidales; family Marinifilaceae; genus Butyricimonas; species Butyricimonas virosa_A. The sequence goes on from DYVS01000324.1 coordinate 5,416, forward strand.
TATTAGTGCAGTGTGGTTGTTGTATGTGTACCGGATGATATCCGGTACACCATATTAAAACGGATGTATTAGAATTAGTTTAGGTTATTGACCTCTCAAGGGAAAAGGATATTTGTCGTGTTGAAAGTTTTTTGACACAAGGGGATTTCTTTGTTGGGATGGTTGTGTTGTATGTATAATAAAAATAATTAGTGGCTATGGAAGAACCAATAGTAAGAGTTGAAAATTTGTCTCATCGTTATAGTGTACAGTGGGCTGTTCGGGATGTTAGTTTTGAAATTTTTAAAAACGGGATATATGGTTTATTGGGGTCGAATGGAGCTGGTAAATCAACCACGATGAATATTATGTGTGGTGTTCTTAAACAAACGAAAGGAAACGTGTTTGTGAAAGGTATAAATATGCGTGAACATGCCGTGGAAGCAAAGCGTCATATCGGTTTTTTACCCCAGAAGCCACCTTTACACATGGATTTAACCGTGGAGGAGTATTTGAAGTATAGTGCGAATTTACGTCATATCCCGGGTAAAGAGATCCATAAAGCAGTGATAGATGTGATGGGACGTTGTGGTATCTCTCATTTTCAAAAGCGATTGATTCGTAATTTATCCGGAGGTTATCAACAACGGGTCGGGATTGCTCAGGCAATTATTCACAATCCTGATTTTGTGGTGTTGGATGAGCCGACAAATGGATTAGACCCGAATCAGATAATGGAAGTCCGCCATTTGATTAAGGAGATTGCCGAAGAGCGAACGGTTGTGTTGTCAACGCATATTTTAACGGAAGTACAGGCTACTTGTGACTATATCCGTATGATTGAACAAGGAAGCCTTGTTTTTGCCGGAACCGTGAGAGAATTTGATAATTACATTACCCCGACTTCGGTGGTTGTATCATTACTCTCCATGCCTCCGATTGATGATTTACGTTCGCTTCCCGGTATCGTAAGCGTGGAAGAGTTGGGTGGAACAAAATATCGGCTACAGTTTGTTAATGCTCAAGAGAT
>DYVS01000325.1:0-3340 GCA_020743075.1 Butyricimonas virosa
TAATTACATGAAAGAACCTTGGGTATTAAGATCTCTCGAATGAATAACAGAATTCAGGTAACTCTCTTTCTATTTTCTCTAAAACACTTTGAGGAACGGGATAACGTTTCCATAAACAAGTGTTTTTTATAGATATTGTAGGATCAAAATTGCGTTTGGGGAAAAGGTGATTTTCTTTTTTTAAATCGAGAAATGCGTTGATTTGTTCTGCAAATTCGTCATAGTGATAAATGGCATCTTCAAATTTTATTCTCAGTACATTTGGATTTTCCTGTTCAGATAAGAGTTTTTTACGAATACCTCTATAAAGGGCAATATATTTATCTAAATCTAAAGGGATCCATCCCTCTCTCCAATAAAAATAATTATCAATATAGTGATCTCTAGGATCTCTGTCAACGATAACCACCTTTAAGTTGTTGAAATAATTGAAATAACGATTCACATTTGTTGGAGGAAGTAATTGGTCAAAATATATAAAATCAAATTTATGTTGAGGATCAAGAGACTCACAAAGAGATTCCATGTATTCTTTTACACATTGATAAAAATATTCTGGTTCTGGATTGGAGAAATACATCGGAGATTTCGGGAGATAACGGGCTATATATTTGCGATTACCACCTAGAAGTCGTCGAATTCTTGGGTATAGCTTATACATAAACAATCGTTTCGTTTTTGGGGCAATAATTTGATGATGTTCCCAGTAACCGGGCCATTCAACATCTATAAGTTTATTAATAAATTCGTAACTTATTTTTTTGAAAGCACCTTTGAAAAATTTCTCGTAATGTTTTGCTAGTAAGTCTCCAGATTGATATTCGATATAATGAATAAAATCTCGTATCGCAATGTCCGTGTTCATTCGATGTTGATTGTGTAGCAAAGCATCTTCTAAGGTTGATACTCCACCATAATCTTGTAAAAAACGAAATTCATAATCACCTGGATTATGAATAGATGGAAATTCTAATAGATAATCTGTAACAATTCCAGACCCTGTATTTCCGAAACTCGCACATGTTACGATTTTGTATTTTTGTTCATTCATTGTTCTAGAAATTTGAGTGAAAAGATTAGAGCCTTTTATGCGTGGCAAATATAATAAGATTTTTGGACGTAGAGATGATAATAATTTAATATAGCAGTATTGGTGTCGAACATTTATGAATAGACAATAAATACAAAAATGAATGTAAATATATATGTGTGATTTAAATTAATAGGCTCTTGCAAAGTGATAATTGTTTGATTACGTTGTATATATGTGTATTTGTGATACATGTGTTTGTTAATAAGTTGTTAAAAACAAAAAAACATCATTTTGTGACGCAACCATTGATGTACTTTTGCGTCTTGGTTAAAAACAACACACACAACACTATTATTAATTATATGAGAACGAATAAAACATCTGAGGTCTATACGACGTAAAAGGGGTAGCAAGATAAGAGGGAGAGAGCGTATCCTGTTTATAAACACGCTAATATGAGATAGATAATGGTGCTCATGTATGTGGGCAAGTTGGAGGTTTATGCCGTTTTAAATGAATCAAGGAATGAAAAGAATATTGATTATTGGAGGAGATAGTTTTATTGCCGGGCAATTTATAAAGAAATATGTATCAACGGATTCTATCACGTGTTACAGTCGCAGGCCGACCGGGTACGAGAAAGAGATTGTTGTGAAAGCATTTCGAGATATGCCTGTTGAAGCATTTTCAGGGTTTGATGCGGTAATAAATTTTGCAGCTATCGTACATCGTCCGGAAGTGAAAGACCAAGAGCTTTATGATGATGTGAATTATCGGATGGCTTGTTTATTAGCTCAGAAAGCAAAACAGGCTGGGGTATGTCAGTTCGTGCAGATGAGTACGATTGCCGTGTTCGGTAGTGCTAGTCGAATTTCTGAGACAACTCCGGAAAGGCCACAGACTTATTACGGAAGTTCCAAGCTTAAAGCAGATAAAGAGTTAGTGGCAATGAGTGACCGGGAATTTAAAGCTGCGATTATTCGTCCACCGATGGCGTATGGGGGTGGGATGGCTCCGGGTAATATGTTGCGTTTGATTCGTTTGGTAAATAAACATATTCCGCTGCCTTTCGGTTCAGCCCGGAATAGTCGGGATTTTATTAATGTAAAAAATTTGGTTGAGTTTATTCATTTGGCCGTGGAGAAAGAAGTGGAGGGTGTATTCTATCCGACGGATAAAGTTCCTTATTCTACGCGTAACGTGGTCGAGGAAATTTCTCGTCAATTGGGAGTACACACGATAAATTTACCTTCTCCTTCCATATTCTTGAAACTGATAGAGAAGGTTCGTCCTGATCTTTATCAGAAACTCTGGGGAGATGTGGTTATTGATCGTCAGTTAGCATTAAGTGCTATCGGTTACGAGCCTCGTTATACTTTGGAGGATGGAATTCGAGAGATGGTTGAATCGTTTAAGCGACAGAAATGATAAATTGGATCTATGGATTTGTTCTCCTGCTTCTTTTCGTGCTGGAGAACATTTATTTTAAGATTGCCAAGAGATATAATATTTTGGATGTTCCTAACGTAAGGAGTTCTCATCATACAATTACCCTACGAGGAGGTGGGGTGATTTTTTATTTAGGGGTACTTGTGCATGGATTGATCTTTGATTTTTTTGCACCTTGGTTTTTATGCGGAGTGACGTTGGTGGCTTTGGTGAGTTTTATTGATGATATGCACCCGCTTTCTGCAAAGGTTCGTCTTTTGGTTCACACTTTTTCATTGTTATTGCTGCTGTTACAGCTAGGGATTCATGAGGTTTCGTGGGGATACGTGGTTGTAGCTTTATTTGTTGGGTTGGCCATACTCAATATATATAATTTCATGGATGGTATTAACGGTATTACCGGAGGATATAGTCTGGTTGCCATGTTGGCGTTATGGGGGATCAATGCGTTTGTTTCCCCGATAGCGCCGGCGGGGTTTATTCCTGTGGTAATACTGTCATTGCTAGTGTTTAATTTTTATAATTTTCGTTCTCGTGCCAAATGTTTTTCCGGGGATGTGGGAGCGATATCAATGGCTTTTATCATACTCTTTTTATTGGGTGGTTTTATAATACATACCGGACACGTGTCTGCATTAGTGTTTTTGGCAGTTTATGGGGTGGATGGCGTGCTGACGATTATACATCGTATTTTGTTGAAAGAGAACATTAGTCAACCTCACCGGAAGCATTTATACCAGTTGCTAGCCAACGAGGGGAAGCTTGCTCATTTGCCTGTTTCTTTGATCTACATGGGAGTACAAGCTGTAGTTAATTTGGGATATTTGTTGGTGTTGATGTATGCTCCAGAGTATACAT
>DYVS01000326.1:0-14515 GCA_020743075.1 Butyricimonas virosa
GTATTGTTAGGAATAGAAGAGGGAGATGAGGTGATTTGTCAGAGTTTCACGTTTTCTGCATCGGCAAACCCGATTGCTTATCAGGGTGCAACTCCTGTTTTTGTGGATAGCGAGAAAGATACTTGGAATATGGATCCGGTGTTACTTGAGATGGCGATTAAAGATCGGTTAGAGAAGACCGGACGATTGCCAAAAGCTATTATCCCGGTACATTTGTACGGTATGCCGGGTAAGCTGGACGAGATTTTGGAGATAGCCAATCATTACAAGATTCCCGTGTTGGAGGATGCGGCCGAGGCGTTGGGTTCCGAGTACAGGGGACGGAAGTGCGGGACTTTCGGGGAATACGCGGCGTTGTCATTTAACGGGAACAAGATTATCACGACCTCCGGTGGTGGAGCGTTAGTCTGCCCGAACGAGGAACGGGCTAAACGGGCGTTGTTTTACGCCACGCAGGCGAGGGAACAGGCGCCACATTACCAGCACGAGAAGATAGGGTATAATTACCGGATGAGTAATATCTGTGCCGGGATTGGTCGGGGGCAGATGTTCGTGTTGGAAGATCATGTTGCCCGGCGGCGGGAAATTCATGATTTGTACGTGAAGTTGTTGAATGGAGTGAATGGAGTGAAGGTGATGTGCCAACCGGAAGGAGGAGATTTTGACTCGAATTACTGGTTGACGTGTATCACGGTGGAGCCGGGAGTGGCTGGTTTCACGAGAGAGGACGTGAGGTTGGCTTTGGACGCAGATAATATAGAGAGTCGGCCGTTGTGGAAACCGATGCACTTGCAACCGGTGTTCAAGGATGCCCCGTTTTACGGGAACGGGACGAGTGAACGGCTGTTCGAGATTGGGTTGTGTTTACCGTCAGGACCGACGTTGACGAACGAAGATATAGAAAGAGTAGGACAGGTTATTATTCGGATGGGAAGAAAATATTGAAAATGATACGTTATATGAATCAAGTAATTAATTTTTATTTTGAGAAAAATGCGATATTGGGATAAAGTTATTTTGTTTTTAACGGGATGGATTATACTGTCTTCTTGTGGTTCCAGTAAAAAGGTGGTTTACCTGCAAGATGCGGACGTGAACAGGCGGGTGAAAACAGAGATCGAGTACAAGACGGTGATCCACCCGGATGACCTGTTGTCGATCGTGGTGTCATGTGATGACCTGGAATCCGCCCTCCCGTTCAACACCCCGATGATCGGGCTTGGAAATCAAGTTACCTCGTCATCTCAACAGATCCCACGGGGTTACCTCGTTGACAAGGCGGGGGAGATCGATTTTCCCGTGCTTGGAAAGTTGAAAGTGGAAGGGATATCCCGTAACGAGCTATCCGAGATGTTGAAGGAAAAATTATCGCTTTACTTGAAGAACCCGATCGTGACGATTCAGTTTCAAAATTTCAAGGTGACAGTACTGGGGGAGGTGAAGAACCCGGGGTGTTATCAAGTGTCCAGCGAACGCGTGTCACTTCTTGATGCGTTAGGCATGGCAGGAGACTTGCAAATCAACGGGAAACGGAAGAACGTGTTGATCATGCGAGAGCAAGGGAACGAGAAAGTATTTGCCCGGGTGGACTTGACTTCGAGTGATTACATAAACACTCCTTTCTTTTACTTGCAGCAAAATGACGTGGTTTACGTGGAGCCGAACAAGGGACGGATCGCCGGGGGAAATGCCGGGACATTCCTTCCTTATGTGTTGTCAAGCTTGTCGACCTTGATCGCCGTGATATCATTAATTACAAGATAATTAAACGAGGAAAGAACGATGAATAACGAGAATAACATGAATAGAGAGTTTTCACCATCGGGTGAAGGAGAGTATTTTGATTTACGGGCTTTCTTCCTCAAATTACTGGATCACTGGTGGTGGTTTGTCATCAGCGTGCCTCTCTGTGTAATGATCGCTTTTTATGTTTGTTTAAGTTCAACTCCCGTGTACCAGGTGGAAACGAAGGTAATGATCAGTGATACCAAAAAAGGGGAGATCGGGGTAAACCCGATGATGAAGGAGCTGGGATTGTTCCAGGGAAACATGGCGGTGGAGAACGAGATCGTGGAGTTGAAATCCAAAAACCTGGTGCAAGAAATTGTACGGGAACTGGAGTTGAATGTCGATTACACGCGAGAAAGTTTTCCCCGTGACAGGAAGTTGTACAAGGACTCGCCCATCAAGGTTTTGGTGGATATGCCGGAGCACGTGAAGGACACTGTTTTGTACGTGAGCCTTGTCGGGGAGGGAGTGAAGGTATGTAACGAGGGTCGGGAAGTGATTTTCGAGGGAGGGTTCTCGGAAGTGATTTCTTTCGGGATGTATAACGTGTCGATCGAGAAACTGGATTCACTGGCGAGGGAAGGAGACGAGATCCGGGTGGACTTGTTATCTTGCAAGACCGTGACGAACAGGGTTTACAAGCAACTGGCCGTTAGTATCCTGGAAAAAAACACGAGTGCCGTTCGGGTAAGCGTGAAAGACGCCATCCTGGCACGGGGGAAGGATATACTGGATGCCCTGATACGAGGGTATAACAATAACGGGATCACGGACAAGCAACTGGTGTCGTCCAAGACGGTGGAGTTTATCAACGACCGTTTGAAAGTGATTAATCGAGAACTGGGGGATATCGAGAGTGACGCAGAGCTTTTCAAGAAACAGAACCAGTTAACGGATATCACGTCGGACGCGGCTTTCGTGATGGAACGTAAGAAAGCGGCGGGGGTGGAATTGTTGAAACTGGCAACGGAGCTGGACGTGGTGAAGAGTGTTCGGGATTACCTGGATAGCCGGGAAGGCGAGGAGTTCCGGTTATTGCCGGAGCAACTGGGGTTGACGGACGAGTCGTTGAACAGCGGGATCAGCAAGTATAACGAGATGGTTCTCCGGAGGGGGAAATTATTACTCTCGGCACGGGAAAGTAACCCGATCGTTACCGGGCTGGAGATGCAGTTACGTGACATGAAAAATAATATCCGGTTGGCGATTGCCAACGTGGAGAAAGGGTTGGATATCAAGATCAAGAGTCTACAACGGGAAAGCGAGGCCGTGGATGCTAGGTTGACATCCGTGCCGACACAAGAAAAACAATATCGTTCGATTGCCCGGCAGCAGGAGTTGAAAGAGAACCTTTTCCTTTTCTTGATGCAAAAACGGGAAGAATCGGAGATCGCCAAGTTAATGTACGTGCCGATGGCGAAGATCATCGAGAATCCCGATGCGGGAGAGGGGCCTATCGCCCCGCATAAGGCATTGATCATGTTGATCGGCTTGATGCTGGGGTTCGCCTTGCCAGCGGGAGGAATTTTGATCATGGACATGCTGGATACCAAGGTACGAGGAGCGGAGGAAGTTGAAAAGGTGGTGAAGGCCCCGTTACTTGGAACTTTACCGCAATTGCCGGAAGAGAAAACGTCGATAGAGAGCGAGGACTGGATGATGGCGGAGTCGATGCAGTTGATCCGGGAGAACTTGAATTACCTGATCAAGCGAAAGGACACGCCCGTGATCATGGTGTCATCGACGATACCGAGTGAAGGAAAATCTTTGGTCGCGGCGCATTTAGCGAGTGCTTACGCCCGGGCGGGAAAGAAAGTGATCGTGATCGGTTGTGACTTGCGTAACCCGAGGTTAAACGAGTACTTCAAGAGGGAAGGCCGGAAGGGATTATCGGCTTACCTGGCCGGGATGGTTGATGACCCGGGGATGCTGGTTGAGAAGGTAAACGATAACTTGCACGTGATATTTGGAGGAACGGTCCCCCCGAACCCGACACAGTTGATAGCCAGTCCCCGGATGGGAGAGTTGCTGGCGTGTTTGAAGAGCGAGTTCTCGTGCATTATCCTTGACACGCCGCCGCTGGGTATTCTGGCTGACGGATTTTCGTTGAGCGAGTACGCGGATGCTTGCGTTTACGTGGTTCGTGCGAACGTGCTTGATAAAAAAGGTCTGAGGGTTGTTGCTGACTTGGAGAAAGGTGGTCGCTTGGCAAACCTGGGAATCGTGGTGAACGGGATCAAGGTCAGTCGTTCCGGTGGTTACGGCTATGGTTATGGCTACGGTTACGGGTATGGCTATGGTTATGGGTACGGACAGGATGGCAAGGATAAAAAGAAGAAGAAATAACAATCATGGATTGGTTTAAAAGAAAGAACAAGCAATATTTTTCTTACGATCATGACATCCATTCTCATATTTTACCGGGATTGGATGACGGGGTGAAGCGGGTAGAGGATTCCGTGGTGATCGTGAAGAAGATGCTGGAACTGGGAGTGAAACGGTTTTCTTTTACTCCTCATATTTCTTTTCCGTCACCGATGAACACGCCTGAGATGATTCTCGGGAAACTGAACGAGCTGAAAGAACGTTTATTGAAGGAGAAAATTGAAATTGAGGCGGATGCCGGGGCAGAGTACAAGATTGGTGAATATATGATAGATTTGATCCGTCAAGGGGATATTGCTTCCTTTCACGGAGGAAAGGTGTTGGTGGAACATAGTTTCGTGGCCCCTTCTCCGGTTTTCGAGGAGGTGATTTTTCGCCTGCAGGACAAGGGCTATACGCAAGTGTTGGCACACCCGGAGCGTTACCCGTTTTACATGAAACATCTGACGGAAAGGGTGTGGGAGTTGAAACGACGGGGATGCCGGATACAAGTGAACTTGTTGTCGTTTGTGGGCTTTTACGGAAAAGAGGCAATGGCAGGGGCAAGGGAGTTATTGGTGGCAAGGTTGATCGATCATTTTTCCGGGGACATACACTCGGTGAAACAGGTGGAGTTGTTGGAGAAATTCTTGAAATCGAAAGAATCGGAAAAGTTATTGGTTTAAGATTTACAAATTCGTGTTTAAGCGGAGATATAACCTCGGACGAAGAGTGTCCGAGGTTTTTTAATTTATAAATTTTAATATTTAAGTTATGAAAGAGTTATTAAATGCGAGGTTTTTCTCTTGGTTGGAAGAGTGTGGAGGGAAAGATGTCACGAAGGAAGAGGTAGAACTGGTCGTCGGGGAGTTCGTGGCGGATTTGGAACGGATGTGTGACAAGGAAAAGAACTACAAGGAAGAGGTGCGGGTGTTGGAACGAGTACGAATCCGCCTGCACGTTTGGGATGAAGTGTGCCAAGCGAGTGACGGATCGGGGAAAAAAGGGGATGCTCGGGTATTGCGTGGGGGCCGTGTTGCAACGGGTGGAGGCCGAGATCCGGTTTGCCCGAGAACGGCAGGAATATCCGGAGAGGTATGCCGGGAGTTTGGATGACGGGCCGTTGGCGGTCTGGACATCGAACAATAACAAGATGGAGATAGCGGAACTGATGTTGGGAATTTATCTCGCAAAGGTGTTACGCACGCCGGACGGGATGTTGATGGAGTATCGAGAAGTTATCCGGTTGGCCGAACGGGCGTTCGGGGTGAAGATTTCGAATCACAGGGAGTTGAAGCGGGATATTTTCAAACGGACGAACGAGCTGGTGATATTCCTGAAACGGTTGATCTTTTTGATTGAACAGGAACGGGATAAGAAAGATGCTTGACAGGAGGGAAGGCGTGGTAAAAGTTTTTTGCCACGCCTTTCGTTTATAGAGAGATTTCTATTCTATTTGAAATGGCGGTTTTAGATGTTATTTTTTCCATTACTTCAACAATGCTTTTCCTTTTTCTGTAAGGTAATATTTTTGTTTCGGGCTACTTGGTTGTTCGGGATATTGTTGCATTATATATCCGCTTGTCAATGCGGGATGTAAATAGGTTGTCCGAAAAGATGGGCGATGACTTAGGTCTAATAGAGTCATAATCTCTTTGATTGATAAAGACTGATATCCGATAGTTTTGACAACTTGGTCGGTAACTTGGTCGGTTCTTCGGAATATTACCCACACGCAAGTCCCATCTGTATGAAAATCAGGTTCAGGAAGTCCTACACGTTGACATTCACTGAACATTAAACCTATGCCACGCCCCCAACTTTCTAAGACCTTGCTTTTATAGAGGACATTGGCAATAAGTGGATTTGTAGGTACCGAATGATGTTGCCCTTTCAACTTGTCTATCGTCATGCCTTGTGGAAAAGTTCCGCTATTCTCTATTTCTACACGGTCATCATAAATAGCGATACCAACTGAACTTCCGGGGAGAGAGTACGATCTATGACAAAAACTATTTATGCAACTTTCTCTTAAGGCCTTTACAGGAATACTTAGTTCTTCATTCCTGTATAAACTTTCAATCTTGCTTGATAAAGAAAGGTGCTTGAAAAAGAAATTCATGGCAGCATCCAACAGATCGAATATATTACCATGCACTTGTTGATTGTATAAAAACTCGTTTTTATCCGTTCCCTTGAAACGCGCTAATCGCAAAAGGCATTGTGGGTAATCAAATGATTGTTTGCCAAACAAAACAACTGCGGCATTTCCATCAAGATTATTGATAGAAATAGATTTATTCAATTTATTTATAATGAATAAAACACGTTTTAGCTGCCTGTATATCTGAGAAAAAATATTAATTTTGTGTGATAACTGATTTATAAGGAGGACTATCATGAATCGATTACAAGTTATATCTCAAATTAGAGAAGCTCTACATCGGATTGCTCCGGGCATTAGGGTTATTCTTTACGGAAGTGAGGCAAGGGGGGATGCTCGCCCAGATAGTGATATTGATTTGTTGTTATTGTTAGATAAAGACGTTATTACCTTGGAAGATCGAATGGCCTTGACTGCTCCATTGTATGATATAGAATTACAAACGGGCATACAAATTAACCCGTTCATAGAATCTATGCGTAAATGGGGAAAGCGTTTTACACCATTTTATGAAAATGTAATGAAGGAAGGAGTGGTATTATGACACCAGAACAAAGGTCGGATATAATATTATATAGACTTGATTCTGCGAGGAATTTGTTATTAGAGATCGAATCGCATATCGAACGGGGATTCTATAACACGGCGATGAATCGTATGTACTATGCTTGTTTTTATGCTGCAAGTGCTTTGTTATTGTATGCTGAAATTGATGGTGTCAAAACACATGAAGGTGTACGCCAAATGTTTGGGAAGCATTTTATTTTAACGGGAAAAGTGCCTAAAGAATGGGGTAGATTTTACACGGTCATATATAATAATCGTTCTGAAGCCGATTATGAAGATTTTAAGAATTTTGACTTGGCTACAGTGGAAGAATTTTATCCTTTGGTTTGTGAGTTTATAAATTTGATCAGAGAGCGGATTATTTCTAATAAGTTAGATTAATAGTAATTTACTCAATAAAAACTTGATAAAAAGAGATCTGGGCGATGTGCTTGGGCCTCTTTTTTTGTTGATGATAATCAGAGGTTTGTGGAAGAAGGTGTTTAATCGCTTTGCTCTTGAAGCTATTGCAAAATCATTGGATGTTGAAGGAATGCTATTTGAGGGGAAATATCGTTTTACCAAACAAATGGTGGCAGATTTTTATGATGTGGATGTTTCAACAATAGATCGTTATCTTTCTATATATGCAGAAGAATTGAAATATAATGGCTATATTTTAAGTAAGGGTAAGCAGTTGAAAAAGTTTAAATTACAATTTGCTCACCTCATAAATGAGGCGAGCAAAACTACGCAAATAGGTTTATTCAATTTCCGAGCTTTTCTTAATATTGGGATGTTACTTACGAATAGTGAAAAGGCTAAGCAGGTGCGTAGTTTAATGCTTGACATTGTAATTAGTTGTATAAATGATAAAGTCGGGGGAGGAACTAAATATATCAATTGGTGTTAAAGTTATAATTTTATAACTCTATTATAAAACACGAGATGTTGTCTCGTGTTTTTGTTTTATTATATCTATTCTAGTATGTGAATTCTTGATAGACAAATAATTAATGGTTGATTGATAGTTAGATATTTATAGAAGATGGAAACACACGTGGGATGGTGTGTAGTGATGAAGTTTCGAAGGTGTTGTAGTTTTGTCGTTAGAAAAATGAGAGAGAGTATTCATTTAAAAAACGAGAAATTATGGCATCATTTAAAAATGATTTTGGATTAAACGGGAAATTGGGGGATGTGATTATTTATCAAATAGGTAACAAGTCGTATGCAAGAAGAACGTTTCGAGCGAATAATCCGAAGACAATGAAACAACAGGAAGTGAGGGCGAGATTTTTAGTTGCAATCCGGTTTTATCAGAAATTGAAAGAGACTTCGTTAAGGAGGATATTGAAGGTGTCTGCTCAAGGAAACAGTTTCAATGGTTATACGTTTTATCTTGAAAAAAATATGAAGGTGTTCTGTGCGGATGGGTGTATCGGAGATTTCTCTCAACTTCAGTTTTCCGCGGGAAAGAGACAACGAGTGTTTCATTTAAGAGGACAGATTGATTTGGAAGGTCGTGTTTTATTACAATGGGAAAAGGTGGGTGGACGAGGATTTGTGGAGGATGATGATCGATTGATGGTGGTCGTGTTACATGAAGGGAGGGCGTTTTGTCCGAGGGTGTTGGAGAATACTGGGGGTGTGCGGAAAGATGGTGCGGCGAGTTTCACGATTGACGGGTGGAAGGGGGAAACGTTGCATTTGTATTGTCTCTTTATTTCGCCTGATGAGAAGCAGTTATCTATGAGTCAGTATGTACGTTTACAGGGAAGGAAATGAAGCCGGTAGCAGATGTTGTCAATGCTATTAGCGGGGTGATTAATGGCTTGACGCTCCCGGCACGGGAGAAGAAAGAGTTACAGGCGGAGATTCTGAGACTGGTGTACGAGCGGGAACGTGAAATGATTGAAGCTCGGGCTGGCGTGATAAGAGCCGAGGCTGCCGGGAATTGGCTACAGCGTTCGTGGCGGCCATTGGTGATGTTGATATTTGCTGTTATTGTACTTATTGGCACTTTCACGAGTTTGCCCATGCTGGCGGATACTTCCCGGTTCTGGGATTTGTTGGAGATTGGGTTGGGTGGGTACGTGGTGGGGAGAAGTGGGGAAAAAATGGCGGGGGCCATTTTTAAACTGAAAACTAAAAGATAAAAACTAAAAGCTGATCAATTTTTGATTTCATTCTAAATTCTACATTTTAAATTCTAAATTATTTATTATGGATGTATTTTCAAGTTCTAATTCGCCTTTTTCAATTGTCAATCACCGGTTAATGGGTGGTGGGGTGATTCATCTGGAATGCCCGAAGAATAGAAGGGGATTGGGAGTGCCGGACATGATTATTTTACATTACACGGCAGGTACGAGTGCCATATCTTCAGCAAAATTCTTGGTAAGGCCAGACGTGAAGGCATCGGCGCACGTGGTGATCGGGCGGGACGGGCAGGTGATACAGATGGTGCCGTTTAATATCGAGGCGTGGCATGCCGGGAAGAGTGGTTACGGGGGAAGGAACGAGCTGAATCATTACTCGATCGGGATTGAGCTGGATAATCTGGGGCAGTTGCGACTGGAAGGGGGAAAGTTCGTGGCGGAATGTGGAAAGGAGGTTCTCGTGGGGGAAGTGTACACGGAAGATTCGGGAGAGGTGCCGACGTACTGGCATGATTACACAGACGTGCAGATGCGGGTGTTGAACGAGGTGTGTGGTTTGCTGGTGGATACTTATCCCATCGGGGACATTGTGGGGCATTCGGACGTGACGTCGAGGAAAGTTGATCCGGGACCGGCGTTGAGGGTGGCGGATTGGATTAAATACTACTAATTTTAAATTTTCTGATTTATTCATTTTTAAATTTTATTATTATGGCAAAATTTGATTCTTATTTATTGGGTAAGGTAACGAAAACCCTTGGTAACGTGACGATGTGTTACATGAACAAACAGAATATCGCTAGGGCGAGGATATTCTCGAGAAAGGATAAGCCGACTTCGGAAATGTTGGATCAGCGAGCCCGCATGAAGGTGTTGATCGAGTTGTCCCGTTTCTTGTTGCCGATTGTGCAGAAAGGATTCGTGGGAATTGGGAACGGAACGACTTCGAATGCATTCGTTGCAAAAAATATAGACGTATTTTACTGACGTTGGATATTTGTGTGATTTGATGAAATCATGATGTGGTGTTTAATATGCAGGAAATCATATATTTTGTGATACACATGGTGGTTTCAATTGTAAAAATCGATACTTAGAGTTGGAATTAAGCCGATTTCCCAATAGACATTTTTCATCATCTTGCTTACTTTTTCTGAGGAAATAGTACTATTCAAGACTGCAATCGCATCATGAATGGCAAAACACCGAGCCCCTTTCAATTTCCACAATCGGGTTAAAATTTCTCTAAAGATTGTACTTTCTAGCTGCATCAGTTTAAGAGGGAGCAATACTGAATCTTTGTTTTTGAGACCTTGTTTAGTTTGTTTGCCTTCCTGCATACATTGCTTATGGTATATCCTTTTATAATAACGTAAAATCTTCGCCACTCCCGGAAACTCCTTCTTAAACATTGTCGCAAATCTCTTGCTCTCTGAAAATCTCGCACCATACGAATAAAATACCTCTTGAAACATAATCCGTTTAATCTCATCCCGGCTTACGGTTGAATTTTTATGGTGAATTCCATCCCACAGCATCCCCCGACTAACGTTGTATAGATACGCAAGCACATCACAAGGTATTTGTCTCACCCGTTCAAAATACCACTCATCTATATTATTGTTTTTTAGTGTATTATGGAGTTCTTGCATAAAGTAATGGTAAGTTCTCTCTCGTTTATTATGTATATTGTTATAATTGTCATGTATATGTTGTAATATTATTCGATATATTCTATTATTTTCATTATCCAATTTATATTGCTTATTAATTGATATATTCTCCATATCATAATAATAATCAAATATCATATATGAAAAAAGTAATGGATGGCTATTCTTACAATCTATACTGTAACTTATATTCGTGAATTTCTTTAGATTCTTCGGTAATTGCGTACCCACATGATAACACCGACCATTGTCATCTACTTTCTCAATCTCTTTGACCTCTCTTTGTTCTAATCTATTTAGAGTATACCGATAATATAGCTCAGAGCGAATAGAATCAAACTTATGTTCGTCCATGAATCTTTTAACCCCTTCCTCATCCACTAGTTTAAATGATTTAATCATCTTATTGTAGTTATCTATGTATTTTCCGGAAGTTTTCTCTTTCGCCACCCGAATATTTTGTTGGTGACGCTCCTTGAATATTTTAGACAACTTATCCAAATCCTTCAATACCAAACGATGCTTGCATTCCGTCATGCGAAACATATCCGGGGTTGTTATCGTGTATTTCGTGATGGCAAAATCTCCTATACTTTCTGAATTTGATTGTACCACAAGATGAAATTTCAAAACATGCAACATGTAATTGTAATTCCTGTACATGTTTTGCAAAATCGATGTATTCAATGTGAAATCAGCATTACTATCTCCCGTGGATATATACCTAAGAAAAAGAACATGTAGTAATGACACGAAATGAGGACGGATGGTGTCAAAATGTGGCCTGGGCAGGTTCTCCACGACTACTGATTCTTCTTGATATTGCAATGCCCGAGATTCCGGTTGAGGAAGTGGTTTGTCCCGAAGCAGACAGTCTAATTCCTCATTTTTCCAATCATTGGTTTGTCTGTAATAATTCTTCGAATTACTCATATAATCTATATACGTATCGACAATCTCATCTATCTTTTTGCTGTTAATAGTCCAAATCTTCATGATATGCTTTTCTTTTTAGGATAAATATAACGAATAGTTCAACAAGTTCAATCTTAGTTCAACTATTTGAACTAACAAATAAAAAAATACCCCCCCCTCTATCGGCACGGACGAGATGGTGTGTGAAAATTTTTCCAGAAATTTTTCCTGTAAAAAAATGGATTGATGTAGCACTTTATAGTTCAATGGAATATTTATAGCAAAATAAATGATATGAGCAAAGAAATTAAATATGAGCTTGACAATTTAACTAGAGAAAAGATGAGTTTGAAAAAAAGAGGAAGTTTAAACCCCAATTATGGCAGACCACGCACCCCGGCAACAAAAGAAAAAATCGCACAGTCACAACGCAAGAGCTGGGAGAAGCGAAAAACAGGACAAAACTCGAAAACGAATGACAGTTACTTGGGCGACATCCAATTCAACACCAAGGAGGAAACCCTTGATTTTTTTGAGGAATTGAACCAAAAACATGGAAAAATGATAATTATCTCACAAGACAAATTTGAGACTTTAATTGACTTTTTAGTCGAAAAAGCTCTCTCAAAAACGCCATAAATATCCCCTTAAGCAACCGACTGTACCGATAAATTAATGATTGCATCCACGTCTGCTATAATATTTTTATTCTATAATCCAATAACTAACTGAAACACAAGAAATACAACCGTGTGTTGTGTTTTTTGTCAGCCATTTTTTTTAGAAATTGTATGCAAAATCCCTTTTCTGATGATACAACACTTGTTCCTATACGGTTTTTCCGAGGTTACTCCCACGTTTCTCAGTGAGCCATAAGTAATCCCAAGGGTTTTCGCATCGAACACTTCAAATATTGCAGCGAGCGAACCAAAATAGTAATGCCCCTCGTTTATCTCTAGATGAATAACAGTCCTTTCTTGCTTCTCTTTTTCTTCCATGCCTTCAATTTTCTAGCAAAGATAAGGAAATATGGCTAATATTCAATATTTGCCATATTTTTCTCACAAAAACTTGCATATATTAAATATATGTCATATATTTGTCATGTAATCAAAATAAACAAGGACATGGCAACGAAATATGATACAAATTGGATTATGAGCACCGCACAGAGAATGTATGAAGCGACCCTAAGATACAACTCTCGTTTCACCATAGAAAAAGCTATTGATAGGGCTACCGAAAGAGCAAAAGAACTGAACGAGGCCCTAAACAATCCCGCATGTACAATTGATGAACATGACAACATTATTGAATTATACGATTTTAGTAATATTCAATCACTTTCTGTCTACGGGTCCGGAATGTATTGCGGAGATTAATTTACTAACACCATATATAATAAGTTATGAAAGCACTTGTAATTAACACTAACAACATCATCGAGAATACAATTAAATGTGTTCACCACAACATAGACGTTCCAACATCCTTATCGAAAGGAGTCATGCTAGAAACACTGAAACAACGCATGATGCGAGGAGAAGTTGTTCGTTTTTGTTATCAAAAACTTGATGGTAGTATTCGCTTTGCTGTCGGAACACTACAGATAGATGTCGTAAAAGCAAATGTTATTGGTAGCGGAGTGCCTAAAAAGTTTTTTGGAATGTTTGCTTATATCGACCTCCAGAAGATGGCATGGAGGGCATTTAAGGAGGAGAGGCTAATCGGGATTGTAGACTAAAAATAATATTCACTTCTATGAAGTCTGAATATAGATTGAGTATCAATGCCATAATTTAAAATAGGGAATAAAGTATTTCAGAAATAAGGTAAAAACATTAAAAGTGAACGTTATGAGTCTAAAAAATAGCTATACAACCTCTGATTATTTGGAATGGAACACGATGTTGAATCTTGTTAGGAAACTTTACAAAGATGGAAATATTCGCATAAGTTTGTTAGTTGCGTGTGGTTGTTTCTTTGGTCTACGAATTTCCGACCTTTTAACTTTATCATGGGAACACCTATTACGAGATTCAACCTTTAGTCTTATCGAAAAGAAAACAGGTAAACGACGAATAATTAAAATCAACCCCCAATTACAAGGACATATTCGGGATTGTTTTCTAAAGTTGGAAATAACAGATATAAAAGAATTTTGTTTTATTAGTCGGAAAAAGACCGTTTATTCCATCCAACGCATCAACATTATATTCAAGGATATAAAGAAAAAATACAACCTGAAAATTGAACATTTTTCAACTCACAGTATGAGAAAAACCTTTGGTCGTCAAGTCGTTGTGATGGCGGGGGAACAATCGGAATTTGCATTAATAAAATTAAGCGAATTATTTAACCATAGCGATGTCATGACAACTCGTCGATACCTAGGACTACGCACGCAAGAACTCCTAGAAACCTACGATTTATTGAGTTTCTAAGAAGATAAGTGTACATTTGCAAAATAACAGCTCACGAACGTTTGAGATATTGCTTCAAATTTATTATGTTTGTAGCGTTATCGTTAGGTAACACAAGATAATAAAGAAGCGTTTAGCTTATTCTGAATCAAGGAATCTGGACAATTCATTGTGCAATCAGAATAAAAACGTTCACTTACCCGTATATGTAAAAACATATATAGTTAAGGTGTGAGCTGTTTTTTCATATCTATTGCACAGGGCAGTCCAGAGCCTCTTGATGGGTATCGAGCTAACAGGCTCACACTTCTTTTTGTAAATACCCCTTTGAGCCTACGGGGATAACTAGAAAGCATCCAGATAGGAGTATGAACCATTATGAACTTGATTTATTTATAATCTATTTGTTTTTTTGCCAAAAACTAATATGGATTACTAACAACTTAATTCCAAGTAAGAAATGCTCGTGTGTCTTTTCAA
>DYVS01000327.1:0-13968 GCA_020743075.1 Butyricimonas virosa
GGAAAATCTGAATATTTTAAATATTAATAAAGGAACGTTTAATGCGATTTTATAAATGCTATGCTGATGAACGATAAAGAAATATTATTCAAAATATCCTTATTGATTTCCAAGAGTTTATCTGGGAATATAACAAAAGGGGAACAGGCTGAATTAGATTCGTGGCGAGAGGAAAACGAATATAACCAGAGGTTATTCGAACAAATTTGTTCGGAGACGACGATGCGTGAGAAGTTTGACCAATATAAGCACTCGAATGTCCAAACTGCATTTGATGCTTTCGTTAAAAAAAGAGAAGAACTGCATTCTCGTCGACGTTGGATAGGAACGTTATCTCGTTACGCGGCTATTATTATTGTGCCCGTGTTGGTTGTTGTGTTCTATTATAGTAAAAAAGAGACGGTTAAAGTGACGGAACGATCTCAATTTGCGAGTGAGTTGGCGACAATTCAAAGAAATTTGCCGGTGTTGACGCTTTCCAATGGAAAGGAGATGGTTTTGTATAATCAAGAATTATTGCTGGAAGAAGAGAATGGGGTGAGGATTTCAGTGAATGAAGAGGGACGTATGCAGTATGACAAGGCAGATTCTGTGGGAGCGGAAATGGTATATAATACTTTGACAACGCCTTCACAGTGTGATTTTATGTTCATTTTGGCAGATGGAACAAGAGTATGGATGAATGCGAAATCTTCTTTACGCTATCCGGTGGCGTTTCATGGAAAGGAACGTGTGGTTTATGCGGAGGGTGAAATATACTTGGAAGTGGCCCGGGATGAAAAGCACCCGTTTTTCGTGATGCTTAACGGGATGAAAGTGGAGGTGTTGGGAACTTCTTTTAACGTGAATTCCTACGCGGACGAGGATTATGCGGAGGTGACATTGGTGGAGGGGCGCGTGGCGGCCCATGTGGATGACAAGAGCTATGATTTGTTACCGAGCCGACAATTGCGTTGGGATAAGAAGAATGAGTCCGTGGATATAAGAATCGTAAATGTTGATGATTATATCGCTTGGAAGAGGGGACAATATGTATTTAAAGGACGATCCTTGGAAGAGGTGGCTAAAGTTTTGGAGCGCTGGTATGATATGGAGATTATTTTCGAGGATGAAAAAAGTAAGAAAACTGTTTACACGGGGGTAATTAATAAAGAGGAAAATTTTGATGCTTTTGTTTTGCGATTGAGAGAGACGTCATCTTTATCGTGTCGAATGGAAAGCAATAGATTATATATCAAGTAATTTTAATCGTAAAGGAAAATTGTATGAAAAAAATTTTAGTATTAGGTTGTTTATTGATGTCATTTGTCGGTCTTTTCGGGCAAAATGAAGTCTCAAAAGAGACGAAAGATTGTACGATACGGGGTGTGTTAGATGGCGTTTACAAAGGAACGAAGGTTTATTTGGTTGAAGAAGAGGAAATAAATGGCGCATCCAAGGTTATTGATAGTTGTGATGTTAAGGATAATCGTTATACATTTGTTATCAAGAATGTAACCATCCCGCGGATGTATTTCGTGAAAAGTGGTGATCCGGATTGCTTGAGCCCGATTACCCCAATTTGGGTAGAGCCGGGGAATGTAAAAGTTAGGGCTAATTCGGAGTTTTTTGTGAATTGCACTGTAACCGGAACGGTTAATAACGAGATTTTTAGTGCTTATAATGCAGAGATGAGGCATTGGGTAGACAGTATGCTTCGTTCAGCTAATATCGACCTGCTGTTGAATAGAAATCAATCGGAGAAGGAAAAGGATAGAGATTTTAAAGCTCGTACAGCTCAACATAATAGCAGGTCTTTGTATCTGCAGGAAGAGTTGGTTCGTCGGTATTATGATCAGGCAATAGCTCCGTTTATGATCTTCTGGGAGATGAAAGCCAACGTTACTCTTGACCAGTTAAAAGAATTACGTGCAGTGGTTTCCCCGAGCCTGAACGAACATCCTTACACGAAGCAATTGGATGAATATATTCGTTTAGCTGAATTTAAGGTGGGAAGTGATATGCCGGATTTCGAATTACCGGATAAGGATGGGAAAACGTTTAAATTGAGTAGTTTGAGAGGTAAGTACGTGTTGATAGATTTTTGGGCATCTTGGTGTGGTCCGTGTATGCGGGAAATGCCTAACGTGGTGAAACTGTACAAAGAGTGTAAAGGGAAGAATTTCGAGATCGTGGGTGTTTCTTTGGACCAGAAACGTGATGCATGGTTGAATGCGGTGGAGAAGAACAAGATGAAATGGATTCAGGTGAGTGACTTGAAGTCTTGGGCAACCGCTCCCGTGAAATTGTGTAATGTATCGGCAGTTCCTTATACGGTTCTGATTGATCCTCAGGGTAAAGTGATTGCGTTGGAGTTGAGAGGTGAGGAGTTAATCAGTAAGGTGAAGGAAGTTTTGAACAAAAAATAACAGGAATACATGAAATATATATTTTTGATTATAGGATTAATGGGTATTCTTGCTTTTCCGGCAGAGGCCAAAGAACGCGCTACCGTGATTAGTGCGGAGATCTACGGGTATGTGCGGGATAAGGTGTATTTTAATTTTCTGGAAGAAGAGGGGATTAATATGGAATTCCCGTATAAAGAAGGGCAGGTGATGGAATTTACCGTGGACTTGGATGATGTGACCACGTTGGTGTTGAATACATTTATCGAGATATATTTACAACCGGGGGATTCTGTCCATGTTAAGGTTATTTACGATGGGACTCGCTATAAATCGGTAGAATTCTCCGGAACTCCGGCGGCAGTAGCCATCTGTTCCGCTATAAATAAAAAGGAGATGTTGCAACGGGAACGTCGTTACAAAACTAATATCCCGGCGATGTTGGTGACTCAAACTGACGCGAAGAAGTTCCACGCGGCAACGGTGAAGGAGATAAAGGATGAGGTGGAGATTATAAGTCAAGTGAAGGATCAGGTTGATCCCCGGGTGTATAATATGGCGATGGCGCAAATTGAAGGGACCTTGTTGACAAATTTGATCACCTATCCTTACGCGAGTGCGGATTTTCACAAGAAAAAATTGGAGGATTGTCTGGCTGAAGATTATTGGACGGCTTTGGATAATTACAAGCTCCGGACGGATGAGGCTTCATTGAGGAATCAAGTGTATATGGCTTTTCTATTGCCTTATAAAGATTATATGCGTCGTAAAGAGGCCCATGATCAAGGAAAGGATTATCAGCCATTGACTTCCTTGGAAGACGAGTATAAGGATATGGCTACTTTTTACAAAGGAGCTTTGCAGGATGCGGCATTATTCGTGTTGTTGTATAATTCAATTACTTCCAATGGAGATTTTAACGTGATCGAGAAACTGGTGAAAGATTATTTGAAAAAGTATAATAAGAACAAGGAATACAAAAAGATTTTGAATCAAGTGATGCAATAAATGAAAGGGGAAATGTATGGCAGTACATTTCCCCTACTCTGAATTTTAATTTCTTTAAATTAAAAGCAATACAAAATTATGCAAAAAAAGAAGTGTCTATGTCGAGATTTAATTATTAAATCGATTTGTTGTGTTTTTTTATATGCTTTGTTGCCAATTTCGTTCGTTTTTGGGCAGGAACAGGATTATAAAAAAACGAGAGTAACGCTGAATGTGAAGGATATGAAATTAGACAGCGTGCTTGATACGCTGGCGTCCGTGGCTAAAGTACGATTCTTTTATAATCATTCACAAATAGATGTTAATAAGAAAGTATCTTTAAATGTAAAAGATTGTGAATTGGATTACGTGCTGATGCTTGCCTTGGGAGATCAGCCTGTATCTGTGGAGTATCAGGTGAATCGTGTCGTGGTTTTGAAGTACAAAAAACCGACTCAGGGAGTGACTATTTATAAAATTAACGGAACGGTTGTCGATGCGTCCACGAAAGAACCTCTTCCTGGAGCGAGTATTATCTTGAAAGAGAATAAGGGGATGGGAGTGGTGACGGATTTTGACGGGAAATTTTTTATAGAGGTTCCCCAGGGAACATCCGCTTTGCTGGTTTCGTTTGTCGGCTACGAAGAAGAAGCTGTCACGGTGACGGGAGATATGAAAGATTTGGAGATCAAGTTGACACCGAGACAGGAAGAACTTGAAGATGTTGTTGTAACTGGTATGGCCCCGCGGAAGGTGGAAAGTTTTTCGGGAAGTTACGTGTCTGTAAAAGGGGCGGAGTTGAAAAAGTTGAACCCGACAAATATATTAAAAGCGTTGCAGGTTTTTGACCCGAGTTTTCGAATTGTAGAAAATAATAAAGTCGGTTCAGATCCGAATGCTATGCCGGAATTCAGGTTGAGAGGTGACGTGCAGTTGAACCCCACGGGTGCCAATGATTTGCAAATGTTAATGGGAGATTATTCCAATCGTCCCAATATGCCTTTGTTTATTTTAGATGGTTTTAAGACGACATTACAACGTATCGTGGATTTGGATCCGGAACGGATAGAATCCGTGACGATATTAAAAGATGCATCAGCCACGGCAATCTACGGTTCGGAAGCTGCTAATGGGGTATTAGTTTTTGAAACGAAGAAACCGTTACCGGGAGCTTTGAATGTTTCTTATTCGATGAATTTAGGGGTTACCACTCCGGATCTTTCTGATTATAATTTGATGAATGCAGAGGAGAAGTTGGAATATGAGAAACGGGCAGGATTATTTAACCCGTTAAGTGCAAGCGATATGAATTATTATAATCATTATAAACAGGAGATTTTACGGGGTGTAGATACTTATTGGTTATCGAAACCTTTACAAACTCCCGTAACTCATAGGCATACTCTTTCAATGGAAGGTGGGGATGAGGCTTTAAGGTATTCTTTGAGTGTGAATTATAGTGGTGAGCCGGGTGTTATGAAAGAATCCGACCGTACGAGTATGGGGTTGAGTTTGAATTTGCAATATCGCCGGAAAAAATGGAATATAAGTAATCAGTTGAGTCTTTCTAACGTGAAGGGAAATAATTCCCCGTACGGTTCGTTTAGAGAATACACGAAATTGAATCCTTATTATCGGGTGAAAGACGAAAATGGAAATTACACGAAATTGATCGAGTATAAGTCAATGGGGGCCGGTACGCAACGAGAAGAAATTACCAATCCTCTGTATAATATACAGTTCCCTTACAAGGATATGACCGAAAATTTTAGTGTGACGGATAATTTTGCCATTGAGTGTGCTATTCAAGAAAATTTGCGAGTGAATGTTGCGGCTTCTTTTACCAAGGGAACGGCTCGTTCTGAGGTGTTTAAATCTATGAATCACACGGATTTTGCGGGAGAAAAAGATCTGACTAAAAGAGGATCTTATAGTAAGAATACGGGAGAGACGTTTACTTGGAGTTTGAATGCGTCTGTAAATTATAATCTGACTTTCGGGAAGCATTTAATCAGTTTGTTTGGACGTTGGAATGTTGATGAGAATCAAGGAAATAGTGTTAGCTTGTCGGCTAAAGGGTTTCCAAATGATAATATGACAGATTTTCTATTTGGGTTCGAGATGGATAACCGGGTGGCCGGGATGGAATCAACTTCCCGTTCTGTTGGAGTAATCGGGCAAATTAGTTATATGTATGATACCCGTTATTCAATGGATTTCAGTATCCGTGGAGATCTGTCTTCTCAATTCGGTTCGAATACGGGTATGGCACCATTTTGGTCTATCGGAGCTCGTTGGAATATGCATAAAGAAAAGTGGTTGGAAAATACTTTTATATCTAATTTAGTGCTTAGAGGGTCATATGGAGTAACAGGATCCCAAAGTTATGAACCTTATCAGGCAACTGAAATGTATTCTTTCCGGGAATTGATGTTTCCTTATCCGGCAACAGATGTTTTGGGAGCCCAATTGAAAGGAATCGGAAATTCCGATTTGGGATGGTCAAAAACGAAAAATAGAAGTGTGGCTTTGGAATTAGGTTTTTTCCAAAATCGCTTGAGTTTCAGTGCATCTTATTATAATAATTTAACTGAAAATTTGTTATTGGATTACACGTTGGCTCCTTCCGTTGGTTTTAGAACGATGACAACGAACGTGGGAGCCGTGAAAAATGAAGGTGTTGATTTGCAAATAAATGGATTGATTATTAATGATTGGGAACGGAATATACAATGGACATTAGGAATTAATGGAGCACATAATCGTAACGTGGTTGAAAAGATTTCAAATGTTTTGAAAGCTTTGAATGAAAAGAATTTAGCTTCAGAAGATGAACCACTTCCCATTTATGAAGAGGGTAAATCGATGAATCAATTGTTTACCGTTCGTTCCCTGGGTATTGATCCGGCAACGGGCAAGGAAGTTTATTTGAAACGTAATGGAGAGAAAACATTCGTTTGGGATGCCGTGGATAAGGTTTCAGTGGGAGACTCCCAGCCCAAGTGGAATGGTTCGATCTCGTCAGCATTCTTGTATAAGAACTGGTCGATGAATTTGGCATTTACTTACTCGTTGGGAGCTCATATTTACAATCAAACACTCGTGGATAAAATTGAAAATTCAACGATAGCTTATAATTTGGATCGTCGGGCAACAAAGGCTCGTTGGTCGAAAGATAATCCGAATGCGAAATACAAGTCTATCGAAATTATTGGAAATGATACACCACAAAGTAGTCGGTTCGTGCAGAAAGAGAATAAATTATCTTTCTCTTCCATCACGTTGGGATACCGTTTTGACCCCAAGAATTTTAAATTTTTGCAAGCTTGTAGGGTAGCGAGTTTGTCGTTGAATGTTGCGATGAATGATATCGCGGTTCTTTCAACGATCAAGCAGGAACGGGGACTTGACTATCCGTTTGCGCGGAGTTTTAATTTATCCTTATCTGTATTGTTCAATTAAAACAAAGGGAGGAGTTACGATGAAAAAAATAATATTAGCGTGTAGTTGGATCATTTTAATGACGATGTCCGCTTGTTCGGATTGGGTGAATGTAAGCCCCAATACGGATGTGGAATCGGAAGATCTGTTCACCTCTGAATCCGGTTTCAAGAGTGCGTTGATTGGAATTTATGGCCGTATGACAGATCAGTCGTTATATGGGGGACATATGACTTTCAACTTTATGGAAAAACTCGTGCAACGTTATGATAATAATAATGATTCAGATGATGTACGGGCCAAGATATATGACTATAAAAACCAGAGCGATCCGAAAAACACATTGGCTTCTATCTGGAGTGCCATGTATCAGGATATAGCTAATATCAATAATTTGTTGGCTTACTTGGAGACAAATGGGCATTATATCACGACGGAGGGATATTGGGAGATGATCAAAGGGGAAGCTTTGGGATTACGAGCATTTCATTATTTTGACCTGTTGAGGATGTGGGGACCGATATATGCTCAGGATTCGACTGCTAAGGCTGTTCCTTTCCGGGATAAATTTAACTCGGATAAAGTTGCACCTATGGCGGCAAATGAATTGGCACATAAAATTTTGGATGATCTGAGGGAGGCTGAGGAGTTGTTGAAAAATGACAAAGCGAATTGGAAGTCTAAATTTAATGAACCTTTCGTGGGAGAACGGGGATACAGGATGAACAAGTACGCGGTGAAGGCCTTGATGGCCAGAGTGTATCTGTGGATGGGAAATAAAACGATGGCTGCGGCTTATGCCCGTAACGTGATAAATGAATGTGGGTTGAGTTTGGTGCGTGATAACCAGACAGATGTTGCGATGCACGATGAGACGCTTTTTGGGTTGTCCATGTATAACATGAGCGAGAAATTGAATAGTTATTGGAAAAATACTCTTCCTTTCAATAACCAGTTGTGGATTTCAGATAATAACCGGGCGACGGTTTTTGAATCCATGACTTGTGGTATCAATGACATCCGGTATAAGAATGGATATGGTTTTATCCATGGGGATAATCAAAACATGTGTCGGAAGTACTTGGGAGAGGATACATTTTATGATGAAAATATTCCGTTGATTCGTTTGTCGGAGATGTATTATATTCTTGCGGAATCAGTTTCTTTGGAAGAAAGCGTGGAGTATATAAATAAAGTACGAAACACGAGGGGGATTTCTCGGACCTATGATATTATCTATAACAGCAGTTATACGGATGTTGAACGTCGGGAGGCATTGTTGAAAGAGTATCAAAAGGAGTTTTTTGCCGAAGGCCAATTCTTCTATTTCTTGAAACGACATAATTACGAGACATTTTATCGTTGTCCCGTGGCTAAGATGGTGTATTACGTATTCCCGATTCCGGATGATGAAGTTGAATTCGGGTCTATGACAGACGAGTGATTGTTGTATCATTAAATTAGACGGTATTATGAATAAATATATTTATATCGGGTTTTTGTTTTTTCTTTTAGGTTGCCAGAAAGAGGGAGTCGTGAGTTTTGATCAAGAGAAGGATTGTATCCAATTCAATTATGATCCGAAGGAAGAGCAAATGGTGCTGGAGTATGATTTCGCATTTCAGACTGTTGCTGGTGAAGACGAGTGGGGTTATCCAACTGATATTTACTTGGGAGATTCGATTTCCAGAGATACGATTTCTGTGTTTTTGTCATTGATGGGGCATGCAAGTGACGTGGATCGGGAATTTAAATTGAAGACAGTTCCTTTGGAATTATTGGAAGAGCTTCCTTTGGCAACGGTTGAGTTTTTACCGACATATACTTTCCGGGCGAATCATTTACTTGATACGGTTCAAGTGATATTGGTACGGCCGGAGCAAAGAGGTAAATATGCCGTAGGTATCACGTTTGATTTTGAGGACGGAAACTCTTTGTTCGATTCAGGAGCGGAAGAGCAGAGTGTGTACGAAGTGTTCGTGTCTGATCGTTATGAAGAACCTGCCGATTGGGATCAGAATGCATTAGGAGAGTTTTCAGAAGAGAAATATGCCTTCTTTGTCACGGTTCTTGGCGTGAAGTTTAGCCCTTATTTGGATTGGGGGACTTATAATCAAATGTTGCGGGATAAGTTGACTGAGTTTAATGAAAAACATCCGGATTCTCCTAAAGATTTTACTTTCCCTGTGTGGACAAAACCCAATTGGTGGGATTGGTATATGGGAGCCGGAACTTACTTGGGTGAATTTTCTGAGGCAAAAAAAGAGTTCGTGATCAGTGTTGTCGGAGAAGAGAATTATACGGATTGGACGGATTGGGCTAGTTTTATGCCGCAATTGAGAGAGGCCTATGATGCTTATAATGCAGACCATCCGGATAAACCGTTACCATTTGCTCCTTTCCCGCCGGATCCGGAAGTGCCGGATAAAGACAAATAGTATCTAACAAATAAAAATGAGAATAATGAGAAATAAAATTTATATATTGGGGATGATTGCTTTACTTTTGGGAGGATGTTACGAGGATAAAGGTAACTACGACTATAAGAAAGTGAACGATCTGGAATCCATTACTTTTCTTCCGGAGCCAACCGAGATAACAGAGACATCTTGCAATTACAAATATCGCCAGCCTTCACTGGATACGTTGAGGGTGACTTACACTCCTGTCGTGACTCAATCGGATGTAACGAACGAGGATAATTTGGAATTTCAATGGATCACTTCGAAGACCGTGAATAAAAAAACGGTTTTGGATACGTTGCGGTCTAAAGAGTTAACTTTAAAATTTGCTCCCAAGAAAAAAACGTCATATGCACCGTTGTTTAGGGTAATAGATCATTCCACGGGGGTGGAGTATTATACTAAGTTCAATATGAACACGGTGGTTCCATTTGTGAACAGTTGGTTTGTACTGCACGGGGCACAAGGAGAACGTAAGTTGGGAGTTGTTGAGGGAATTAATGCCGAGGAAGATGAGTTGAACGTCGTTTATGATGCTTATGAGGATGTTTGGGGAGTTCGTCGCTTTCAAGATGCAACGAAATTATTTTATCTTTCTTCGGATGGGAGTGATTACACGAACATGATTACCGAACACGTGTTCGTGATCCAGCCGGATAGTTGTGCTTATATGCATCCTTTTGATTTGGTTGTAAGTAAACGATTGGAGTTGATGATGCCTCCTAATGTTTCTCCTCGTCCTCGTTTGGCGTATGCTTCGGGAAACGGGGGTACTGCCGGATTTGTGGTGGATGGAAACGGGCATTTGTATTGGACGAGAGGTCAAGGATGGTTGTTTTTGGTAAAAACGGATGACAATACGAAAGATTATCGGGTGAAAAATGTGTTTCTCTCAGGGAGTGGTTATGCTACAATATGGGATAGAGAACATCGGCAGTTTATGTATTATAATATGAATGAGAATGCGATGATCAGGAAAGATTCGGATATTCATCCGGAAGATGAAAGTTCTGTGGTATTGACTCTGTTTGACGAAGGAATATTTGCAGAGGACGAGTGGAGTAACCAAGAGGTTGTTTATATGGGACAGGGGAATAGTGACATATCAGAGGAAGGAACGATAATTGTTGGTGTGGATGGTCAGAAAAACTATATGATATATCAGCTTGGTTTTAGAGGACAGGGGGCTTCTTTTATCGAAATAAATAAAACTCCTGCTATGAATATGAATTTGGATGCATCTTCTCAATTGGCAACTTCGATCGCTTTTAAAGATCAGATTTTTTATACCAGAAATAGTGCGGTTTATTTATATAACATGGCGAGTGGTGAGGAAATCTATTTGTATGATGCGGGAGGACCTATTACGAAATTGCAATTTAGGATCGCGGCTCGGTATGATTCTGGATATGGAACCATCGATGCTAATAAAAGGTTGGCTGTCGTGGTGAATAATCCGGATGGAACAGGAGAATTGCATGAGTTATTCCTGACTTCCGGAGGAGATGTTGATAAGACATTAATTCATACAGGATTTGGAGAGATTCAAGATATTGTTTTCACCAATCCGGGGCTCGTTAGACGTTAGTTAAGTGAAACCAGAGAATATGAATAATTTGAAAATAGTAATGTTTGTTTTTTCCCTTTTCCTCGTGAGTACAACTTTCGGGGAAGGGAAGAAGTTTACGATTAACGGAAAGATACCGGAAATGCCGTCAGGCAGAATGATAGTGATTACCCAATTGGTGGATCGTGTGGATACGTTGGGTCAAGGGGATATTCATGGCGGGAAGTTCGTGGTGGAAGGAGAGATGAATGAACCTTGCGTGGCGTTAATTTACGTGGAAGGGTATGGCGGTGGCTTTGTTTTTATTTTAGACTCGGATGCTCCTTACGAGATGGAATTGTTCCAGTCTGGTAAAAGCGTGATTGAAGGAGGAAGATTGCAGCGTGAGTTAATAGCATACCAAGGGATTGTTGCTGAAGAAAACGAGAAGATCAAAGCAGTTCGAACAAAGTTGGAGGAAGCCCGTAACGCGAAACATTATCGTACGGCAAGTGAATTACAAAAGAAACTGGAACAGGCGATGGCAGAGGCTCAAACCCGTTTAGGGAAGGTGGTGGAGAGGAATAAAGATAACGTGTTTGCAGCCTACATTCAAACGGCTGGAATGGAACGTATGGATTTGAATCGTTTGAAGGAGTGCTACGAGAGTTTGAGCGATAAGGCAAAAATGACTGGGCCGGGGAGACTAGTTGCCGCTCGAATACAGGCTTTAGAGGGGGTTGATGTAAACGCAGTCGCTCCGAATTTTACTTTACAGACCCCGGAAGGGAAGGATGTTTCTCTGTATGACGTGAAAGGAAAATTGAAAATTATTGATTTTTGGGCTTCCTGGTGTGGGCCATGTCGTATGGAGAATCCGAACATGGTTAAATTGTATGCCGCATTTAGAGATAAAGGGTTGGCTGTGGTTAGTGTCTCTTTGGACGAGAAAAAGGACAAGTGGACGGAAGCTATACAAAAAGATGGGTTAACATGGTTACATCTTTCTGATCTGAAAGGTTGGAAGGGGGAAGTCGTTAAATTGTATAATATTGACGGGGTTCCGACCATATTCGTGTTGGACGAGAATAACCGAATTGTAGCGAAGAATTTGAGAGGTGAGAAATTGAGGGTTTTTGTAGAGGAACGATTAAAGTGATAAGGGAATCATGATTTGTGTGAAGAGAGGGAGTTTTTGTCTCCCTCTTTTTTTTATCTTTGCGGAGTTGTGTAATGTGTTAAAAGTAAATAGAGTATGCGAAGATTGTTTTTGTGCGTGATATTGATAGGGTGGTGTTCCTTATTGAGGGCCCAGTACGAGGGCATGGAATATTATCAGGAAGAAGACCCGGCGGTAAAAGCAAAATTGGAACAATGGCAGGATTTGAAATTCGGCTTTTTTGTGCATTGGGGGCCGTATAGCCAAAAAGGATATTGCGAGTCATGGACGATCTGTTCGGAAGACGTGGATTGGATTCAACGGGACACGACGATTTCTTATGACGAGTATTATCGGAATTACGTGGGATTGAAAAAGACGTTTAACCCGGTGAAGTTTAACCCGGAATACTGGGCTGATCTGGCGAAAGAGGCGGGAATGAAGTATTTCGTGTTTACCACGAAGCATCACGACGGTTTTTGCATGTGGGATACGAAAGAAACGGATTATAAGATTACTTCCTCGGAATGTCCGTATCATACGGCACCTAATCCGGATATACTGAAAGAATTGTTTGGTGCGTTCCAAAAGCGGGATTTTATGATCGGGGCATATTTTTCGAAACCGGATTGGAATAGTCCTTATTATTGGTCGGATCGTTGGCAACACGGTGATCGTAACGTGAATTATAAAATCAAGAATCACCCGTGGATGTGGGAGAAGTTTTGTGATTTCACGTATAACCAGATAAAAGAGTTGATGATCGGGTACGGAGAGGTGGATATTATTTGGTTAGACGGGGGATGGGTTGCACCGGAAAATCGGGATCAGGATATCAAGATGGATCGAATTGTAGAGATGGCCCGGGGATATCAACCCGGCTTGATTGTTGTGGATCGTTGGATTGGCGGGAAATACGAGAATTACCGTACTCCGGAACAAAAGATTCCCGAAAAACCGTGGGATTACCCGTGGGAAACTTGTATGACGATGGCAAATCAGTGGTCTTATTTACCGGGAGATAAATATAAATCAACCCGGGAACTGGTACATTATCTCGTGGATATTGTTAGTAAAGGAGGAAATTTCTTGCTAAACGTGGGCGTGGATGGTAACGGGGAGATTCCGCCGGAAGGAATCAAGATTATGAAGGAGATGGGGGTTTGGATGAAGGTTAACGGGGAGGCGATCTACGAAACTCGCCCGATTGCTCCTTATAAAGAAGCCAAGATTTGTTACACGAAGCATAAGAATAACGGAAAAGTATATGCCATTTATTTGAATGACGAGAATGAAGTGAATCCGCCTTCTCAGATTATGCTGTATAGTATCAGCCCGGCTAGAGGGGCTAAAATCTCGTTGTTGGGATATAAAGGGAATTTGTCTTATAAGCGAGTGGGAAATGGAGTGTTGGTGACACTACCGCCGTCTTTCGTGAAGAATCCGGCTTGTGAACATGCTTGGACGTTATGTATTTCAGGGATGAATGAAAAAGAGTAGCTTGAGGTACTCTTTTTCATTAAAACCCATTCAACTGCATGGTTGCGGTGGGAATTAATAGTACGAAACCGATAATGACAAGTAGCAGGATAAATTTCCAGAAAAATTTCACCCAAATATCGTAAGGGATACGGGCAATTCCCAAAGCTCCGATCAATACGCCGGAAGTCGGGGTGATCATATTCGTGAACCCATCTCCGAATTGGAAAGCCATCACGGTAGCTTGTCTGGATAACCCGATCACGTCGGAAAAAGGAGCCATGATGGGCATGGTAAGGGCTGCTTTGGCAGAACCTGATGGGATGATGATGTTGATCATGGTTTGGATCAAATACATGATACCTAGTGAAAGTACACGCCCAGCCTCACTCATCAAGCTTGCCAGTGAGTGAAGGATTGGGTCGATGATATGACCTTCTTGTAAAACAATGATGATACCTCCGGCCAAACCAACCACTAGTGCGGCAGAAAGAATATCTTTCACTC
>DYVS01000328.1:0-16369 GCA_020743075.1 Butyricimonas virosa
CGTGGCAGAATCGCCCGTAAAAGGCGGTGCAATGTCAACTGCACGCCAGGCTTTATCTTACAGCCGGAACGTACTTGCCATCCCCGGTCGCCCGGAAGACTCGAATTACACGGGGTGTAATATGCTGATAAAACAAAACATAGCGGCACTTGTGGAAAATGTTTCAGACATTCTGGAAGCCGTAAACTGGGAACCCATCCCGACGAGACCACACCAAACCTCCATTGATTTCTTTTCAGCATCAAACGATGAAGACCTTATCAAACAAACATTAACAAACGCGGGAGAACAGAACATCGACCAACTTCACCAACTCACACGAATACCGGTACACGACCTGTCCGTTCTACTCCTAAAACTGGAATTGGAGGGGATTGTCACGCAACTCCCCGGTAAATGTTATTCACTTATTTAACCTGTAACGCTCGCATATAAAAAACAAAAAGTAATCCGTATATGCCATTGTCAGATCGTTTCCTGTATTTTCGCGTCATGAAAATGTCAACATATGCGTACTCATAATAACTCATCACAAAGTGCGGTCCGGATGGATATGCTGCACGGTAGTTTACTGAACAAAATTCTGTTGTTTTCCCTACCGTTAGCGGCAAGTAGCATCCTGCAACAGTTATTCAACTCGGTAGATGTGGCCGTCGTGGGAAGATTTGCCAGCGATCAGGCTCTGGCAGCCGTGGGAAGCAACAGTTCGGTGATCAGCTTGATGATTAACCTGTTCGTGGGAATATCCGTTGGGGCAAATGTCGTGATCGCCAACTATATCGGACAAAAAGATGAACGGGGAATTAAAAATGCCATACACACGGTCTCCGTGATCGCCCTGACAAGCGGGTGCCTACTACTCGTGGTAGGTTTACTCATAGCCCGCCCGATACTGGAAGCCATGGACACGCCCGATGATGTCATAGACTTGGCAGTTCTGTATCTTCGCATTTACTTCCTCGGAATGCCCTTTTTCATGGTATACAACTTCGGGGCAAGCATTCTCCGTAGCATGGGTGACACGAAACGCCCGCTTTATTGTCTTGTTGCTGCCGGGATCATTAATACCGTGCTAAACTTACTGTTGGTCATTGTCTTCAAGATGAGTGTTGCAGGAGTCGCGATTGGTACGGTCGTCGCCAATATGTTCAGTGCAGGAGTGATCATATACATCCTGCGACACGAACAAGGACCATTCAAGCTAGACTTCAAGCACCTCCGCATCAATCGTCCCGAATTACGAAAAGTTCTTCAGATCGGAGTCCCTGCAGGAATACAGGGGATGGTGTTTTCGATTGCCAACATTTTCATACAAGCAGCCGTCAACCGATTCGGCTCCGCAGCTATTGCCGGTTCTGCCGCCGCCCTCACGTACGAGTATTACTGTTATTTCGTGGTCAGTGCTTTCAGCCAAGCCGCAGTGACTTTCATCAGCCAAAATTACGGGGCCGGGCAAATTGATCGCTGTAAAAGAATTTTCCGTCTAACGATGTTATTAAGTGTTGCCTGTTGCGGCTTGCTGAATGTACTATTCGTCTGGCAAAAACACTTCGCCATCAGCTTCTTCACATCCAGTCCGGAAGTGTTCCACTATGCAGCACTTCGCATGAATATCGTCTTATTGACACAGTGCCTTGCCTGCTCATACGAAATTGCCGGAGCTGCACTCCGGGGACTTGGCTATTCCATGCTACCGGCTATCCTCACCGTGTTCGGTACCTGTGTCTTACGATTACTATGGATATACCTTGTCTGTCCCTTATTGCCCAGTTTCGACGCCTTGATGGTCATCTATCCTATTTCGTGGATCGTGACGGGTGCTGCCGTTTTGGTCGCATACTACGTGGTACAGAAAAAGTTATTCCGGCCCAAGGAAATGCCAATTTTTACCTAACAAGGTAAATGTTTAGGGTTATACCCCGAAAAACTATCTTTGTTTGAAAAGTTTTTCAGGGTATAACCCTAAATCATTTAAAAATGATTTCTATTTTTTAGAAAAATACTTCTCGATGATCTCTTCCAAAAGTGGACCATGCGGATTGCGAGCAAGGATTTTACCGGATGCATCGATTAAAACCGTAAACGGTATCGCCTGTACCCCGTAATCAACACGGGAAACACTTTCCCAACCTTTCAATTCGGAAATCTGGATGCCTGCCGGCTGATGCTTATTCAAAGCTCCCTGCCATTTTTCCCGATCAGAATCAACGGACACGCCCACAACTTGTAATCCTTGATTTTTATACTTTTCCTGCAATTTCTTTAGCAGAGGCACCTCCTGAATGCAGGGGATACACCAAGATGCCCAGAAATCCAGTAAAATAAGTTGTTTTTTACCGACATAATCCGATAAACGAATCTCTTTCCCGTCTATTGTTCGAGCCACAATCTCCCGATAGGGCATTCCCACGTTCGTGGCTTTCTGCGAATGCACGAAATAATCCTGTTTTTCCTGACGAGCCCGGATTAAAGCCTCGTATTGCTCCCGTATTTCCGGCCGAATAGTCGGATAAACCTCATCTACAAAAGCCTTGCTATACACATCTTTCCCGCAACAATGAAAGAAGAAGAACTCCCCGATTTCAGTACCCGCGTATTCTCGAATAAAGTTTTCTGATGCCGGAATGACATTCTCCTTGAAGATAGCACTACTTTTCAGATTATAGTAGTTATCTACCTCATTTTCCACACTCCCCGGCAAACGCTTCACGCTATCCCGTTCCTGCCATAAAAGTTGGCGTTGACGCACGGTTTCCCGCTTGGCCTCTCCTATCGTCGTCATGTACCGTTCATTTACAGGGGTTCCGGACACCATGATACCCAGCGTATCATATACCATCGTAATATCGCCGGGTTCAATCACCACGGCGATTGAGGCCACATCCGGGATCTTATAATCCACGCCATCAATTGTCAGCATATAGACGGTCGGTTCCTGCACCGTTCCGGCAAACTGAAATTTACCATCCTTGATTTTGACGCTATCCACTGGACTGGGTTTCTCCTCGGAGAAAAAGAACGTGGCAGGCGTAAGCTTAACCAGACATCCATCATAACGAGCCGGCAAACTCCCGGTAAGCGAATAGTGGTTCCCACTCCCGCAAGAAGAAAAAAGTCCTGCTGCTGCAAGCAACAGGACGATCAGATTATTTCTCAGCATGATTTCCCTCCTCTTTAAGAATCTCGATAACATAAGAAATCTCATCCATCAAACCGCTGGGACTACCACCGTACCCTTCCGCACGATAGCGGATATGCCCGTTTTTAAGGATAGCTTTTTGAGGAATACCCGATGTTCCGGGAAACATGGATTTATACACGACATTCCGGGAATTCTTTCCTTTCGGATTCGCATCATAAAGAACTTCCATGTTCCGAAAATCATTCTTCTTCCAAAGAGCATCTATCTTTTCACGATTCGGTTCATCTTGCGTGATTACGAAATAGAACTTCACGGTCGGATCATTAGCATAAAGATCCACGGCCATCTGCATTCCATCTAAAGCAGCAATACAAGGCGCACACCACAAAGCCCAAAAATCAATCACCACGATTTCATCTTTTTTGAAACTAGCAGATTTCACTTTTCCTCCCTGATGTGATTCCATGACAAAGGGCTCAAAAGGTATATCTATAATTTCTGCACGAAGTTTATTCTTGATTTTTTCAACCTCATGCTTCGGTTTCAGAGATGCAATCCATGCCTCGAACGTGGCAGGTTTCTCCTTCAAAGTTGCATAATGCTCTCTTAATTTGTCATAAATTACCGGGGTCATCTGTCCGGCACTTGCCGCACCTTTCATTGCTTCGAAAGCCTCCGTATGTTTTCCTAACTTTTCCAGACTCACGATGTATGCCTCATTTCCCGCCGGATAAGAGATATACCGTTGATCCTCGTCAATCAAATTCATCACGTCCACAGCCTCTTGGTAACGACCGCATTTCTCGGCAACTTGCGCATGAACGCAGATATAGTAATTTAACCACAAGCGGGCCAGTCCTTCCGCTTGCCGAGGTGAAGCTACCATAGTTTGCGCATACGAACCGTCACCCACCTTAGCGATCATCTGATCGATAAACTTCTTTGAAATCTCGACATAGGTTTCCGGTGGCGTGGGAGTTTTCCGAATAGCGAACTCCACGCTTTTCCGGAAGACATCATTAATCATGACCATATCCATCTCGGGCAATATCTCTTCCAATTTCTTGTAATTTTCCGATTTATAGTACCTCGTGGCCAGCTCCCGATAAAAATTATTATACACGAATCCTCTAGGATTCGGATTCTTCCTCCATTCCTCTATCGGGAAATCTTTTCTAAACCGATCGGCAGCCGCAAAGTATTCTTCTTCAGGCAAAGCACTCAACTCAAAAGAGCGGTTAAAACGAGCCATCCCCCCGTGCGGAAATAATTGGAGTACCAACTGATCGATACTATCCGCTTTCACCTTGTTTTTCAAATCAATCCGGTAAGTATTACTGATCTCCTCGTATTCATTCTCGGTCAAATCCGATTGGCTTTCCATGACTTTCAACAAGTGCGCTATTCCGGGACGACTGTTATCCCCATACATTTTTTTCAAAACTGATTTCATGGTTCCAAAAAAGTGGCGACCATATTGAGGATAATGTTTGGTCTCCTGATCCGTCCACATCATCGCTGCCTCGTCAGAAATCTCTTGGTAGTTCCCGGAGAAATAGTTCCCGGTTTCCGATCCCAGCGAAGGCATCCGGAATACTCCCCAAGCAAGGTATCTACCCGGCAAATAATCACCCGCACTGTTTTTTGGGATAAACATAAATCCGTTATCGTTATTATTATCCGTTGAGTCCGGTTGCAAGGTAAACGTGGACTGGAATTTAAAAGCGATAAAAGCACAATTTTCCGGCATCTCGAAAGTTCCTTTCCAAAGATCTCCTTCCTGTTTCAACTGCACATCACCCATCTCCCAGTGGTAAAAATTATACATATAGACAATCCCAACCAAATCGGATCTACCTTCTAACGGTCCTCCTTTCGGATTATAGGTCAATTCCAAACTCTGACCGGCCACGGGTACTTCCGGATTTAAGGCCAAGCGGGACTCGTTTTGCTGGCCCAAAGCCATGTTAACCATGGCTAGGCAAGCAAAAAGAACATAAACAAATTTCTTTTTCATACTCTACAAACAATTATCTTTACAGTGATTTATTCAAAGGTCGTATTTCCCATTTTCCGAAGGTCAATACCAAATTCTTTCTTGTAGTAATCAATTAAAATATTCCATTTTTTCTGGATCAACTCGTATTCCGGGTTATTCAGGAACCAAGCTACTTCCTCATCCGTTTGGTTCCGTAAATGCAACATAAAAGATTTCAAATCGTTTTCTTTCGCTTGAGTCCACGGGTAATCCCCCCAATACCACTCTTCCTGCGCTCCGGAATAACTATTAAATGTCGGTAAAAATCCTCTCTTTCGATAAGCCTCCAAATTCTCACCAGCTAACGGGAGAGCAGGTGCATTCTCGTAATCCGTATCTTTATAAAACTCATCCGGAGCATTCAACAACCCCTGAGCAATATAATAATCCCACATCGCTCCCAATAGTTCGTTTTTCCTCGTCTTTTTAGTCACGGCATCCATAGCGGTCAGATCTTTATTCATCCCTCCAATAATGAGCGCATTACCATTTACGCGATAATTATAAAGAGTTTTACCCCAACCGCGATCCAAATAAATTGAATCAGCCAGAAAGACCCGGTAGGGCATTCCTCCTTTTTTCAAAAATTCTTCCGGAAAAAACTGAAGCCAAATATCCTGAATATAATCAAGCATAGCATCCACATAGCGGGATTCACCCATGATAGCCCGATAGATTTGGACTCCTCCGCCTGCTGCCGTCTGTGTCCAAAAAGCATCTTTCTCCGTGTAATTATAAAGCACGTAAGACGTATAGGTATCGAATATCTGCTGAATCCGATCGTTTGCTTCCTTCGAAGCGTCTCCCTGCGGTAGCACGTAATCCGGCAATATTTCGTCCGGTGCACCGATTTTCGTGTCTTCGCTACAAGAAATGCATGCAGCCCACAGGCAAGCTATAGCTAATAATATCTTTTTCATGACCTTCTATTTTACGTTTATTGAATCTCACCTTGTCTCGCACCCATCTCCCGTGACGGATTCTGAACAAGAGCCCTGTTTTGCAATACGACACTGTTAGGAAATGGTATTGTATACATGGGATCACCCTGTTGCAGTACATATTCATACACCGCTCCTCCTTTTTCAGCCTTATACGTGTGTTTGATTTCCGGCATTCCTTGACGACGTAAATCAAACCAACGATGGCCTTCAAAACAAAGTTCTTTTCGACGTTCCAACCGGATCGCATCCAGAAGCGCCTGACCACTCAGATTTACATCCGTGTAACCGATCACGCGGGTCTTCCGGAATGCATTCAATTCGGCCAACGCCAACCCTTCCTCTCCGGAAAGAGCGTAAGCTTCCATCCGGTTCAAAAACGCTTCTGCCGAACGGACAGATTGTCCTAACTCCGAACTACTCATTGGTTTTTTCAGATACACCGAATTGTCATCACTCGCAGTTTTGAGCGCATAAGCCAAAAAACGTTGGTCATTCACCTGATCCCATAAAACCCGGAAAGCGGGTGCTGTTCCCGGTTGATATTCCCAATGATTCGCAACCGCACTCGGCCCGAAAAGCCATTCAACCTCGGGGTTATTATAAGATATCGGGGCATAACCGTTATCCGCCAGAATAACATCCAAATTATTTACCATATTCAATAACCCGATTCCTTGCTTTTCTGCTTTCTCCACCTCGGCAATACACTCTTTATAATTCTCCATGTACAGATAAACCCGGGAAAGCAGGATATGAATGGCCGGCTGATTGATCCGGAAATTCTTACGCATAATCGGAAGAGGGTCCAGCAAACGGGCTGCCTCCAGCAAATCTTTCAGAATCACCTCTTCATAAATATACCCCACGGTGGAACGTTCAATGTTCTTTTCCGTCAAATTGGAAATCAACCGAACCGGAACCCCTAAAGCGTCCTTATTATGGTTATAGGGTTCCCCATAAATATTAACCAACTGGAAATACAGTAACGCTCTTACAGCAAGTGCTTCAGCCTTCACCCGATCCCGATCGTCCTGTGTCCCTATGGCCTCATCAATATAATCCAGCACGGCGTTACATCCCAATATTTTTGAATAGAACTGGGCGTACGTGGTAGAACTTGCCGTTTCATTGATCTCACTATCGTAACCATCATAATCGGCAAGAGTCGGTTGCCATGAATAGATCGGGAACTGGGTGATAGCATTTGCAGTTTCCACGGTTCCCTCCGGGTTCCACGGACTTGCATAAGTCAAAAAATGCGCACAATCATCATCCATCAAGGATAAGAAAGAAAAGTTCGGAGTCGACTCATCGGGATACCCCGTACCCAGCAATAGTTCCGAGAAGTCAGATGTCGTCTTCGGGATTACCTCACTCTGGGATTCTTCTTCTAAAAAATCTCCACAAGAACCCAACACAAACGATCCCATGATAGCTCCTAAAATAAATATCTTGTTTTTCATCATTCTAACAATTATCCGTTCAACTAAAAATTAAGAGTCAACGAGCAAGAAACTGTCCGACGTGCAGGCCAATTCGCTGTTTCAGGATCACGTCCTTCCCATGCTTTGTCAAAAGCAACAAAGAAAGGATTAGCAAGACTGGCGTTCACGGATGCCCGTCTAACCCCAATCTTATTTACCCAAGCATCAGGTAAATCGTATTGCAAGGAAATCTGCCTGCACCGGATAAAATCGGTGTCAGCCACTCTCAAGTCTGATTGGTTATACATCGTGTAAGGACTCATTGCAACATACCCTTCAACAGGCAGCTGAATGTTTATTTCATTCGGATTTCCGGCAGGGATCGAGGGAATATTCGTGATTTTCTCGTCTCCCGGTTTACGCCAACGTTTAAACAAATAACGGGGTGCATTTTGTTCCGGTCTCGGAGCTCCCGCCGTGGCAAAGAAATCCGGAAGAAGGGCCTGAGCCCCGAATGACATGGCAAAACTAGCACGCAATACCAATCTCTTATACCGTAAAGAAGTATTGAGACCACCGGAAATGTCCGGCTCCATGCAACCAATTTTCACCAAATAATCCAAATCATTCTCCGTAACATCTATATCCATATTCTTGAAGGTCGGTCTTCCATTAGCCGGATCCAGCCCGTTAAATGCAAACCCGTAAAAAGTTCCGTACTTTTCTCCACTAACAATCGCAGTCCCGTTAAGATAATCATCCCGGGTATTTTCCCGTTGATTATTCCGAACTGTATTTCTTACCTTACTCGTATTGAAAGAAAGAGACCAAGTGAAATCTTTCGTTCTAACCGGAGTAACACTGACAGCCAGTTCATAACCGCTGTTTTTCATCGTCGTCCCATCAACATAAGCATTGGCAACACCATTTTCAATGGGCACTTCCCGGGAAGCCAACACGTGACTGATCTTATTATACCAGCTAAGCCCGGCACTCATTCTTCCTTGGAAGAAAGAAAAATCGACTCCCAAATTCCAATCTTCTGTCTTCTCCCAACCGAGATCAGGATAAGGTAACGAAACCATCTTCAGCGTGTACTGTTGAAAATACTTATTCAAACCGCCATCTTTCGCAATCAGATAAGGAGAAACGGCCTCCACTGCATTTCCTCGCCACCCATAAGAGAACGAAATATCAAACATATCATACCACGAGGATGCCCAAGCCATAAACGGTTCATTACCAATCCGCCATTTCACCCCGATTGATAAACTGGGATTAAATTTTTTATTTTCATCCTGCCCAAAGCGGTTGGAAGCATCCATACGGGCATTGAAGTTCATAATATAACGTTCTTTATAACCATACACGGCTGTAAAATACTCACTGACCGTGTTATTTTTCGTCGTCGTAATCGTGGTTCCAGCCCGCATTTCGTCATGAAGATCTCTAGAATTTTTATGCAACCCGTTTGCGGCAGTTATTTCTGTTGGAACCGTGGCAAACTTCTCTCCCCGATAGTAAAGATAACCGTACCGCAAGCTCGCATTCCCCTCCTGAGCTACGGAATTGACTTGAAATCCCAAATTCAACGTAAGACGATGATCCTCATTAAACATTTTATTATACACTAAACTACTTCTAAAAGAATAGTTTTTCGTCTGGGCATACTCCGATTGCAATAATCCCCCGAACGGCAAGACACTGGCATATTGTTCCGCCGAACTAGGCAAAACTTCTCCCACCTCGTAACCGCGAATTTGGGTTATGTAATGCGTGTTTTCCGTTGCCCAGGACTTAATTTTATTCGTTGCAAGAGCATAAGATGCAGTTGCCTGAAATTCCAAATCTTTCAACAAATTCAACCGCAAATTCAAAGCAGCCTGCAAGTTCGTACCATCCGTTTCCGTACCGGAATTATCTCGTTCATTCAATATGTTATAGTTATATGAAAACTTATTCGGGATAGAAAAACTCGTTGCCCCGGCTTTTTCGTGATAATACAGGGTTCCATTTTCATGATAAGCAGGAATATCCCGAGCCGTATTCATCGCGTACTCGTAAGGACTTACCCCAAACGCAAAATCCTCCGTTTCCCGATAACTGCCGTTCAATTGCAAATCAATGATCAACCGCTTATCCAAACGGAAAGTGGTATTGGAACTAGCCGTCAATGTGGTCATATCATTCCCTTTCGCCTCGCCCCGAGTACTGTTAATTCCCACGGAGAAACGACTTGAAACTTTTTCCCCTTGAGCGGAGATACTGACATTATGGGCATGGCTAAAACTATTCCGGAATAAAATATCAAACCAATCCGTATTCATCCTCTCCATTTTCCGGTACTCTTGTTCAAATTGCTGCCGGGTAATCTCCTTCTTTTGCAGTTTCTGGATTAAACCGGCGTAACCGATGGGCAAAATATTCTGATTATAACTATCCCGATCTTCCCACAATTGTTGAGAAAATCTCATGTGTTCCTGAGAATTCATCATATCATACATTCCGTAGTTAGGTTTCATTCCCACGCTAAAATTCCCACTGTACGATATGTTCAAACCGTCCCCTTTCGCCTTCTTGGTCGTGATTACGATAACCCCGTTGGTTGCTTTCGTCCCGTAAATCGCCGTGGCTGACGCATCCTTCAACACGGTAATCGTTTCTATATCTGCAGGATTAAGCCATGAAATCGCATTGCTGG
The DNA here is from genome assembly GCA_020743075.1 of Butyricimonas virosa. Taxonomy (GTDB): domain Bacteria; phylum Bacteroidota; class Bacteroidia; order Bacteroidales; family Marinifilaceae; genus Butyricimonas; species Butyricimonas virosa_A. The sequence goes on from DYVS01000328.1 coordinate 10,250, forward strand.
CCGTTTCCCGCAATCCATCCATTTCGGAAGAAAGAGGACTTGCATCATCGGGGATCGGGAGAGGATCGGATTGAATCACACCATCCACCACCCAAAGCGGCTCCTGATTTCCCAACAAGGTTGAAGTTCCACGAATACGGATCTTGGGAGAACCTCCCACTTTTCCCGTTTTGTTTATAACGGACATACCCGGAACCCATCCCTGCAACATCTGGTCGATGGTAGCCTCTCCGGCCACCTGTATGTCCTCTGCTCGTATTTGTGTCACGGCCCCGACATAACTACCGCGATCAATCGTGGCATAACCGGTAACAATCACATCTTCCAAAGTCTCTGAATCTTCTTGCATAACCACGTTAATCGTATCCTTTCCGGTATATGCCACCTCTCGGGTTTTCATCCCGATAAAGGAGAAAAGCAACGACAACTTCTCCGTCTTGGGAAGAGTCAAGGCATATCGCCCATTCCCATCAGTCGCCGTACCAATAGTCAAACCTTTAACGATCACGGTTACACCCGGTAACGGAAGTTTCTTGTTATCTGTTACCTGACCGACAATCCGGATATCTTTCTTACTCTTATCATCTTCCACCTCATTCTTAGGCACGATCATGATAAGATCATTTTTAAATTTAAACGTTAAATCCGTATCCTTCAAAATACGATTCAACACCTCTTCCACGGTTTCATTCTCCACCCGTAACGACAACTTACCCAATTGTTTCGTTTGCTCCGGATTAAAGAGGAAACACCAACTCGTCTGTTTTTGAATCTCATCCAACAAAACTTTCACCGACACATTCTTCAGGTCAAGACTAACCCGCTCTTGTTGAGCAAACGAGCTAGCTGAAAGTGTCAACGTGAAAACACAAATAAACAAGAGACACAATTTCATAAGCATCAAAAGTTTTTTAACATACCTTCGATAAAATCGATGGCATAATTGTTTTTTTTCCATACATTTGTAAATTAGAACAGTTAAACTTTCAATACGTCACTCTCCAACAGCGACCTATTGATCTCATTAAAGTTCAACGGGAAGGCTCCAACCCTTTCCGTTTTTTATTTAGATACTATTATAGTTTTTCCGTTTATCGTAAAGTTTACTCCTACAACATCCGTAATCGCATTCAAAATTTCAGATATATCATTATACCGTTTCATATACCCGGTAAACACCAGTTGTTTAGCAGATTCTGACTGAAAAAACACGTCAACATCATACCAAAGCGAAAGCGTGTTTAGAATCTGTTCCAAACTCTCGTTCTCAAAGGTAAAATACCCGTCCTTCCAAACCACGTACTGCCGCACATCCACTTCTTTCACCTCGAACGTTCCCGCTTCCCGGTCAAAACTGGCTAATTGTCCCGGTTTCATCGTGACCTCCTCGGTCATCCCTCTTTTTTTGATCCCGACCTTACCGTCAACCAACACGGTGTGAACTTTCCCCGGTTGATGCGTGTTCACGTTAAATTCGGTCCCGTACACGCGAACCTGGACCTCTTCCATCACCACGTAAAAAGGCCGATTCAAATCCTTCGTCACCTCAAAATAGGCCTCACCCGACAAATAAACTTTCCGCTCCTTTTCATCAAAGCGCACCGGATATTTAAGTTCCGAAGCTGAATTCAAGTAGACATTTGTCCCATCCGATAATTTTAACCGGAATTCTCCCCCACGAGGAACTTTCAACGTGTTCATGGCTAACGCCACTTCTTGCTCCGGGGCTACCAAAGAATCATATTCCAGATTAGCTCCTCCTTGTTTGATCATCACTCCTTTCTCCACTTCTATTTCTCGCTGCTCCTGTACACCATTCAACTCATGAACGGTTTGGTCGGCCGTGATCAATACAGCCCGCGGTCTCCCGGGAGTAATTTTGACCACACGTTCAGAAGCCATCGGAAACGTGTCCTTTTCTTGACTCAAGAACCAAAAGCCCACAACAACTGCCAGAGGTAACACGATTACCGCCGCGTATGTCAACATTCTCCTGACATAGACACGTCTTTTCCTTTCTCGTGCGGTGGTTTTAAATTTCAGCCAAGCCACCTCGTCATTCAACGAGCAGAAAAGAGAGCTTTCAGAAGAGATACGAATTTCTTTTTTAATTTTCTCAAAAAGTACCCGATGCTCTTCCGAATCATGTAACCATGCCTCCAGTTCTCCCCATTCCTGTTCGGAGAGTTCTCCTGTCAAGGAATGTCGTATTAACCGGGCAATATTTTCATCGTACAGATCCATGATGTCTTTTTATTTTACACCATATACAAGAAAGGGATCAAAAAGTAGCAAATAAAAACCAATTATTTTTCAAAAAAAATTACGTCTCGTAGATGTAGGCGTATAAAAGGAAGAGATTTCCCATTTTTTCTTTTAGGATATGAATCGCATTTTGCTTGTGAGATTTCACGGTCAACACGGAGATTCCCAGTATTTCAGCTATCTCATCATTCTTTTTTCCTTCCAAGTGCAACTCAAAAACCCTCTGACACTTTTCCGGCAACTCCCGGACTGCCATATATAATTCCCGATAGATTTCTTCCTGCATCAAGCTATAATCCCCCTCTGCCTCCTCACCTGTCGTCTTCACGTAAGAGGCGTATTTATCTTCAACCTGCCTATGTTTCAAATAATTGGTACACTTATTCTGCACCAGTTCATACAAATAAGCTTTTAATCCCTGATAAGAATTGAACGTTTTTTTATTCTCCCAAACGGTGATAAAAGTCTCCTGCACAATATCCTCCGCCACATCCAACTGCTCAACCCTCCGCATGGCAAATAACACGAGATAATTCCGGAATCTCGTGAACAAATCATGAAAAGCGGCCTCATCCTTTACATTTATACGATGAACAAAATCTTGCTCTGTACCATTCATTCTCACTCCCATAGGATTTTTGACAAAGATAAGATTTCAGGAATAAATAAAAAAATCCGACCGAAAAATAACTTCCGGTCGGATCCCACTATACAACATATTTCCTATCGTCCCCTTCTTCTTAACCAAATAAACAAAGCCAAGAAAAGTAATAAGCCAGGGAAAACACCAAGCAAAGCATAATTAAGAATCTCCGCCCCCGTCTCTCCCACAAATAATTTCCGGTCAATTGCATACGGACGTCTTACATCAATAGGCACCTCCCCATCCGACAACCAAAAGAAACTACCTTGAATAATTACATAATTGGCTGCCCATAAAGGATTTCTATTACGAGTAAGTTCTCCGTCACTCAAACAATCCGCATCTCCCAAAATAATAATCTTTTGTTCTCGTTCTCCCATCTTACGAGATAATGCCAAAGCTAACGGGTAAGATTTTTGCACTTCACCCGCATCCGGATTAAATACAACTTCCTGATCCACAATCTCAGTATTCTCCAACTCATTCCAGCAAGTTGAATCCGACATAAACAACGGTACAACATCAAATCCCTTATCTGTCGTATATTCCAATCCAGCAGCCGTAGGCATGACCGCTACATAATTAGGACGCATCATTCCAAAAACATAAGACATCTCCTCTGCTTCTTTCGTGGGCTGAGTCACAATTAAATCTATCGGATTCTTTGGAGCTACAAAACCGGCAAACGGACCAAGATTAACATTATCCTGTTTTTCTTGTTCAGGATCTTTTGGTTTTTCCGGTTGTATCAAAAATCCATCTACTAATTTTACCCCGAATGGTTCCAAAACCGGCCCCATCACTCCTTGACGTCCAGGTTCCCCGATGATAACCAAATTACCTCCCCTAGCGACATATTTATCAAAGTTTACTTTCTCGATCTCCGTCATCGGTTCACGCATCTCAGCTATGACCAAAATGTTAATCTCTGCCGGAACTTCCTTTTCCAACGTGACATCTTTATAATCAAAACCCTGATTTACTAACGCCTGTCTCATCATCGGCAAATGAGTAAACATACAATAATTACGATCTCCCGGTCGATCTGTCTCCCGCTCTCCATGACCGGACAAAAAACCAATTGTAGGCAATGTCATTACCATCCGCTTCAAAGCAGCCGTAATCTCTGATTCGAAAGGAAATATCTGGTAATCATCATATAATCTCAAAAAAGTTTTTTCTCCGGATTCTCGTTCCAACAAGCGTACCGTCCGATTTCCCTCCGTAGTCGTTAAATCAACTTTCGCACGGATTTGTTCCGGGGTCAATATCTTTTGGGGATTCAATTTCTCCATCTCGATCACCTTTTTAGCTTTCTCCTCATAACTCATTCCTGGGAATGCCCGTTCCAAATAATCATTTTTAACCGTATCATAATAAAGCACATACTCCATATCTATCTCCGGTTTAAAACGAGTATACTGCTCAAAACGACGAACATCATCATTATAGTTTTTCGGGAACCCCAACCAATTATACTTATCCAAAATATTGACATAAGTCGTAATCTTCAATCCTCCTTCCAACTGATTAATAATTTCCTGACTATTAGGCGTCAATGTATTTATTTTCGTATGCGTAGCATCATAATAACACTTGAAAACAGGACGGGAAGACACAAAAGCCAATACTATAGCTACCCCCCACACGCCTGCATATTTCACAAAAGACATTAACCAACTTACCTTCTGTCTCCTTCCCTGTAAACGTACAATGGTCATCAACAGGAACAACATCACTACAACAATAAAATAGAGCACATCCTCACTACAAATCATCCCGTTCATAAAATTGTCAGAACGCCCCGTCATACCGAACCAATAAGTAATTTCCCGCACAAACGGTACGGACTGCCACATTCCTTTCACATAGGTCAATACCGCAAGTACAGCTAACGTCCCCACGGCCGCCACGATCTGATAAGAAGTCAAACTAGACATGAACAGACCAATAGCCACATAAGCACATAATAACAAGTAAACACCCAAAAGCCCTGTTAAAATAACCGGAATATCCACGTTCTCAATCGTACACATTCCATAAATTGCATAAACCAACAACACCCCGATTAAAACCAATCCATATGCCAACATGGCACAATATTTACCCAAAATAATCTGAGTATTCGTAATCGGCGAAGAGTAAAGTAACTTAATAGAACCACTTCCCAACTCCCTGCTCATTAATCCCATTGTCAATAACGGAATATATAAATACAAATAAGATTGTACCGCAACCAGTAATCCCCTTTGGCCGCCAAAAATACCTAGCGTAAGATTCGCACCATGCCCTCCCATACTTTGGGAACGCACGATATCCGAGATCATCCCGGTAAACAACATTCCAGTCTGGAACGTGAATATAATCAAAATTAACCAAGCAATCGGGGAATAAAACAAATCCCGTAATTCCGTTTTCGCTATCTTAAATATCGTTTTCATTTCTACTGCAAATAAAATTTAATACTATTTTTTGGACAATTCGGCAAAAATGGTATCCAAAGAACTCTTTTCCTGCTGCAATTCCATTAATTGCCAATCCCGCGTATAACTAGCTTCCACAATACTATTCATCGCTTCTTTGACATCCGAAAATTGAATACGAAATCTCGGACCTCCTAATTCCTCTACACGAACAACTCCCGGCAGCTCTTGAATATCCGCGACTAAAGGGGCTGCCCCCAATGAAACAACCAGAGTATTCGGTTGTATATAGTTATCAAATTCCTCCACAGTTCCGGAAAAAACCATATTTCCCTGTTCGATCATCCGGATATAATCACAGGTTGCTTGCACCTCCGGTAAAATATGGGTTGAAAGAATTACGGTTCGTTCTTCCGCAATCTCTTTAATCAAATGACGAATCTCTACAATCTGATTCGGATACAAACCATTCGTCGGTTCATCAAAAATTACCAATTCAGGATTATGAATAATAGCCTGAGCTATTCCCACCCGTTGCTGATAACCTCCGGATAAATTATGTATGACTCGTTTCGCAAAATGCGAAATACCACATCGAATCATAACCGCTTCTATCGCCTTCTTTACCTCCCGATCCGGGATATGCCTCAATTCCGCACAATACTCCAAATACTCCTCCACGGTCAAATCCGGATGCAAGGGCGGAACCTGTGGCAAAAAGCCAATATGCCGTTTCGCCTCCACAGGATTTTTACTAATACTAATCCCTTTTATGTAAACATCCCCTTC
>DYVS01000329.1:0-5271 GCA_020743075.1 Butyricimonas virosa
AAAATGAAGATAGATATATATACAAAAAACAACCTTTTCATTATAAAATTATTTACAGGCTCAAAAGTAATATATTTTTAGATATATATCCAGTCTTGTTCACGCTTTTTCTTATCAATAAATCCGTTTTATTACGTACCTTTGCGGGGAATTAGAAATATTCGGATCATGACGGTAAAAATGATATTAGCTTGTATCGTGGCTCTCTTGGCGTTGGTAAACCCGGTACAGAAAGTTTTAATTGTTACTTCGTTGCAGGAGAGGTTCAGTCCTAAAGAATTGCGGTATATATCCATTAAATCATCTATTACAGCCGCGTTGATTCTGATTTTTTTTCTTTTCCTGGGAGAAGTTACTTTTAGCTACGTGTTCCATGTCGAGTTGTATTCTTTTCAAATCACTTGTGGGGCCGTGTTGATGTATAACGGTCTATCTGGTTTGTTGAAAGGTTTTTTCTTGAAAGTGGACGAGCATATCAAATTAGCCGATTTGACCACGGTGCCTATTGCCATCCCGATGATCGCGGGACCGGCGACTATTACCGCAGCCGTTACGTTTCCCGTTCAATACGGGCGTGAAATCACAATTATAGCAATCTTGATCGCTTTGGTGGTAAATTTATTTTGTATGTTGCAAGCCCGGCGAATCGGGAATTTCTTGATCAAGTACAATTTCATGAACCCGTTGATCCGGATTATCGGGTTGATTGTTGCCACGATCGGGTTACAGATGATATTTGACGGGATCACGCTGTTTATAAAGACCTTGACCGTGTAAAAGGAATGTAGAATTTAAAATTTAGAATGGGGTTTCCAGTCTACAATTCCGTTCGCGGGGTGCGTTTTTCGCCAGTTTTGAAAAGCGGCATAATCGTGAATCCCGTCTTGAATGACGGCCTGATAGTACTCGATTCCCATGATTTCTTCAGTATCGGGAGTTTCATACTTTAGTCGTAATATGGTTTCCCGGATTTCCGGTGTCAATACCGCCAAGATTCGTTCGGCCACTTGCTCGAAATACCCGTCATAGTAAGAACCTTTCAAAATGTGGATCATGTCGATTTGCCACAATTCATGATCGGAATCCTCGTACCACGCGTGCCATTCAATGCAATGTTCGTCCGTGTCGATCAGGTTTTTGTATTCGATTCGTTTGATAGCCGGGTTGGCGGCCAGTTGCATGATGGCCTGGAAACTGATGGCCGGGGTTAATCGTGGGGTATAGACGTGGAAATCTATATCCCGGTGTTTCATCATCAATCCCATTTTTAATGACCCGACGAGATTGATTTCCGCCCCGATTGATTTCCAGGCATTGATGATGCCGGTTGTTTGGATAATCTGTAGGGCTCGTTGCGTGTTACGAGCCGCGAGTTGTAATATCGTTTCCATGTGTTCGTGATTGAGGATGCGAAAATAACAATAAACTCTTGGAAAGCGGGCAATAAGAATGAATTTATTTTTTAACTTAAAATTGATTTACGTTAACGATTTACTCCCGCGTTTTCCCCTTTTTCCCGCGTGGAAGGGGGCGGGAGGCATGTAAAATGCTGGTGATCTTCATGATTCATTAACGACACCTTTTGTAAGTCACCGGTAAGTCACCGGTAAGTCACCGGAAAGTTACCGGAAAGTTACCGGAGTACACCCGGTGACTTTATATTTACGATCCGGTAATTTTCTTGAAAAAATGTAAATCTATAGTTAAGGTGTCTTTAAGCATGATTGAAGGTTTATCGAATCATTCAAGCGAGGACAAGTATTGCAAACCCATCGTGATCCAGACGGCAACCACGAATGGGGCGGTTAATGTCGTGATTCCCGCGTATATTCCCATAATTTGTATTCCTGTTGACAGGAGTATGGACAAGGTGGCCCAAACCGTGCTTTTGAAGGTTCGATTTCCAAGGGCTATACCGCAAAGTACTCCGTTATATCCGAGTAATCCGGCATTGAATGTAGAAAAATCTGTTGTCAACGGTAGGGCTACCAGCAAAGGCAAAAGGGCTCCCCAAACCGTGTAAGCTGCTTGTACCCGGGAATTGACAAGGATTCCGATCAAAAAAAGTAATCCGGCAAAAATATTTCCTCCTTGAAACATGACTTGCCCGATGTTCAGGCAAAATGCTTTCGGTAGATGAGCTGCAGTCTCGGAAACATGGGGTGTTGCGGGCAATAGGAGGGTGGGGAAAAGGTAAAGGTTCCCCAATAATAGAATCCATACCGTAATGATAAATGGTGCCGTAAAACCCGGAACTGTTTTCTGGCGATTGAATAACCGGGAGATCCAGGTGGATAGGGCAGAGCCGAATAGTAATAAGAGTATGGAACTAATGTTTATTTCCATGAATACCCCGATGGCGATACCAACCAATGTACCATTAAAACCGTAGAGGCCGTTCCGAATGTCTTCCCGTGAGTATTTACACAGGTAGGCTGTCAATGTACTAACTATATTTCCTGCTAAAGCGAGTAATGCCAGTATCCAGGAATTACAGGCAATCCCGGCTAACATAAGGAGTCCCGACAAAGCGTTGTTCTGGAACATCACTTGCCCTATACCCCGGGCTATGATAAATAGTCCTTCTTTCATTGTACAACTAACTAGGGTGGTGAAAACTACTCTTGATGATTTCTAAAATACTCTATCATTTCACTGGTAAGACTGATGTCGGATTCGGTAGCCGGAATGTTTTCCCGCTCAAACCATTCGGCTAGAGCGAGTTCTTCCCGGTCAAGGGTAATGCTGTCATCTCCTTCCACTTCGGCAAAAAAGCCCATTAAAAGCGTGTCGGAGAATGACCACGGTTGACTTTTGTAGTATCTGAGGTTTTTAACGTGTAATCCGACTTCCTCCATGACTTCCCGTTTCAGGGTTTCTTCGACACTTTCCCCGATCTCGGTAAATCCGGCGAGCAGGGCGTAGCGGGTGTATTCCCGGTTGGCGTATTTGGATAACAGGATTTTGTTCCCGTTCGTGACAGCGATAATCACGGCGGGCATGATTTTCGGGTATTCCGTGTTATTACAAGTCTGGCAATGTAACATCCGTTCCTTTTCATGATGAACGAGTTTTGCCCCGCAGTGACTACAATACTGATGGTTATCGTACCATTTGTATAGGCTGTATCCCGTGATGCCTGCAAATGCAAGGTGTCTCGGCCCGCTTGTCCGGAAAAGCCCGATGTTTTTCAGTTCGAATTCCGGTTGTTCTTCTGGAAGATGATTTATCAGGTAAAAATTTTCATTGTCAATAGCGAACAGGTATGTGGCCTCATGATACGTACTATCTGCTATTCCGTTTAATTCCTCGAAACGGGGGAAACGTAAGGTCGGGCTAGCTTTGTGAACTAGGACGGAATGCCCGTTGAAGTATAAGGCGTAATTTGTTTTTTCCGGACATCTGTTTTTATAAGCGTTCGAAAATATATGAGGTGCAATATCTTGAATCATGTTTGGGTTTATTGTGCTGTTGAACAATTTTGAATTCAGGCGTCAAAGGTAGAAAATAGTTATTATTTATTATATTGGGGTTTACTTGTTTTTAAATGAAATTAAAGAGTAAATTTTTATCGTTTCATATATACTTTTTTAATTCGTGTGTGTTATTAGTAAAAAAATTAATATGAAGGATTACACAAGGGAATTGAAGATAGCTGAAATCATTGCTCGGCGGGAGTTGGGTGATATAAGTGTTGAAGATCGTGAATTTTTGCACGAGTGGTTGGGTGAGTCGGAGGAAAATGTAAAGCTTTATCAAAAACTTTTACAAAATCCGGGTACTGTGAAAGCACCTCCAGAATTTGATCTCGATAAATTTGTGAATAGGACGATGCAAAAGATTCATCGTAGGAAGATACGAATTCTTGTTACACGAATTGTTTCTGTGGCGGCCGTTCTTTTAATAGGAGTTTTTGGCATTCTTTTGATGGGAGAAGATTCCGTTGTTGAAAATCAAGTTGATGCGGTCATCGTGGCCGGTAAGACGAAAGCTTTGCTCTCTTTGCCCGATGGGCAGCAAGTGGAATTGAGAGATGAAGAGGGGCAGGAAACTGCATGGGTAAAATATGCCGAAAAGTGTGAGAGCGACCGGGATTCTATGATTAAACACCCGGTTGATGTAAAGATTGAAGTTGCAAGGGGGGGCGAGTATAAAGTCCGGTTGGATGATGGTTCCGTCGTGTGGCTTAATTCGGAAAGTTCTTTGATTTATCCTAAACAATTTGTGGGAGGTAAAAGAATCGTTAAGCTATCGGGAGAGGCTTATTTCGAAGTTGAACGAGATGAGAAGAAACCTTTTGTTGTTTCGGTTGAAGGGATGGAGATTAAGGTTTTAGGGACCTCTTTTAATGTGGCGGCTTATAAGGATGAAGAAACGGTCACTACCACGTTAGTATCGGGAAGCGTGGAGGTGATTACCCCACATGGGATGGTGCAGTTAACTCCCGGCAAACAGGCAACCGTACAGGAGGGAAATCCTAACATTACGATAACGGAAGTTGATCTCGACCTGTATTCTTCATGGATTAAAGGTGTTTTCAAGTTTGATAAGATGCCCTTGACGGCTATTTGTACACAATTATCCAGATGGTATGATGTTGATTTTGTATTTGAAGGAGATGCCGGTAACGAAAAGTTTACCGGGGGAACATGGAAATATGTACCGTTGGAAGACTTTTTATCTAAGATTGAGATGGTGACAGATGTCTCGTTCCATTTTGAGGGTAAGACTATAGTCGTGAGAGCTAAAAAATAAAAAAACTCGGGAAATGTTTGCAGCATATCCCCGAGTATAGAGTTTTCTTTTCTCCTGATGTAGACTTTTGCAGGGCCTTTTCAGGAAATTATTAATCTTAAAAACAAATGTATGAAAAAAAAGCGACTTTATTGTTGTTTACTGCGTGAAATCGCGGATAATCCAATTTTAAGAGTGATGAAATTGACGTCTTTTTTAATGCTTTTTGTCGTGTTTACGGCCTCGGCTAACATAGAGGCTATGTCCCAAAAAGTAAATCTTGATTTTAAAAATACGGAATTAAGTACCGTGTTGAAGTCTTTGGAAGCGCAGACCGGACATATTGTGATTTATAGTTCGGACAAAGTGCAGGCAGATAAAATTCAAGTGTCCGTACAGTTGAAAGAAGTGGAATTGTTTCAAGCTTTAGATGTTTTGTTGAAAGGGTTGCCATATAAATACATAATTGAGGAACGGAATATACTGATTATTCCTGTGCCTCAACAGGCAGTTCCTCAATCTCAAAAAACTCAACAG
>DYVS01000330.1:0-9946 GCA_020743075.1 Butyricimonas virosa
AGTTTACCCGGCAATATTATTTTTTGCAGAAGATTCGTTTTGGGGAGCAATTGGATTTGTCTATAGATGTGAGACCGGATTGTTTGGAAGCAAAGGTGCCTTCGATCAGTTTACAGATGTTAGTAGAGAACGCTATAAAACATAACCAGGTGACTTTACAAAATCCCTTGCATATTAAAATTTATGACCGGGATGAATGTTTAATTGTGGAGAATAATTACCAGCCTCGTGCAGAATCTAGCGAGGAGTCCATGGGCGTGGGTTTCGAACGTATTCAAGCCATTTATGACTTTTATTCTGGTGAGAAATTTGTATGTAATTGTGAAAATGGATGTTACATTTGTCGACTGCCTCTTTTGAAAAATCGTTTATAACAAAAAATCGATGATTCACTCCTTTTTTTCGGGGTTTCACTCCCCTTTTATTTTTATTGATTGAAATCTGTCTTATCATTGTAAAGAATCAGTTAACCAGATAGATTTAATTAATAAAAGAAATATTGTAAGAACAAAAACATTCATTTTAGGTGCGATAGCCCTTGTTGCCCTATCATTATTGTCAGAATCGGGATATTCTCTGGAAAGACGAAAGAAAAAGCATGCCAAGGATACAACGGAAGTGTCCAAACCGGATACTTACGGGGATTTGGTGAAGAAAGCCAAAATTACTGAAGGTATGGTAAAGATTTTAACGGTTGGGAATGATTACTATTTTGAGGTGGCTGATTCTTTGATGGGACGTGATCTTCTAATCGTTAATAAAGTGTCGGGGGTACCTTATGAATTGAACGATGCGGGCTTGAATAGAGGAATGGAATCGAATGATAAGCTCGTGCGTTTCTATAAAGATAAATCTATGAACAAGGTGTGGGTGACAACTTACAATGGAAAGGTAAGTGTACCCGAGGGAGATGCGATCAGTGAATCTGTGAAGGCCAATTATCGTGAGTCCGTGATCGAGTATTTCCCGATTGAGGCTTACGGGAAGGATTCTACGTCCGTGGTTATCAAGGTGAACAAGATTTTTGACGGAAGCGAGAAAAGTTTTAATGATATATATAATGAAATTGCTTTAGGCGGTTCGGTAAAGAAGGACTTGTCGAAGATATTGGGCGTGAAGGTTTTCCCCAAGAATGTGGTGGTAAAGGCGTTGATGACGACGCAGGTGGTTGATGGCGGCGTGGCGGTACCTCTTACGGTTGAAACTACAACAAATTTGGTGTTATTACCTAAGGTCCCTATGAAGCCACGTTTCGCCGACCCCCGTGTAGGTTTTTTTGCTACGGAGCATATTTATTTTACAGACGAGCAACAGCAAGTGGAAAAACGGGAATTCGTTCATCGTTGGAGATTGGAACCCAAGCCGGAAGATGTAGAGAAATATAAAAGAGGAGAGGTCGTAGAGCCTGTAAAACCGATCGTGTTTTATATAGATCCTTCTACCCCGAAACAGTGGAGAGAAGAGATTAAAGCAGGAGTACGAGATTGGCAGGCCGCATTTGAGGCGGCAGGTTTTAAAAATGCTGTTGTTGCGAAGGATGCACCGGAAGGTGATGAAGATTTTGACATAGATGACATTCGTTATTCCGTCATCACCTATGCAGCATCTCAGCAGGCTAATGCTATGGGGCCGTCCGTGGTTGATCCCCGTTCAGGAGAGATTATCGAGGCTGACGTGGTTTGGTGGCATAACGTGATGTCATTATTACATACTTGGATGCGAGTGCAGACAGCACCGATAGATCCGAGAGCCCGTGCAAATAAACTGAGCGACGAGCATATGGCAAGCGCTATCCGCTTTGTTTCTTCTCACGAGGTAGGGCATACTTTCGGGTTGAAACATAACATGGGTGCTTCTCATGCTTTCCCCGTGGATTCTTTGAGATCCCCGAGCTTTACTGCAAAAATGGGTGGAACGGCAAGTTCTATCATGGATTACGCGCGTTTTAACTACGTGGCACAACCGGGAGACGGGGTAAAGGAAATTACTCCTAAAATCGGGACGTATGATAAGTTTGCGATCAACTGGGCTTATCGTTGGTTAGACACGGAGACACCACAAGAGGAGTTGCCGATATTGAATGAATGGATTCAAGAGCATGAAGGCGACCCGATGTATTGGTATGGCGAACAACAAGACCCGAAAGATCCGATCGATCCTCGTTCTCAAGATGAAGACCTCGGGGATGACATCGTGAAAGCCAATCGTTACGGGATCATGAATCTGAAACGGATTGTTCCGAATATTGTTGCTTGGACAGAGGAAGACGGAGAATCTTTTGCGGAGGCAGGAAAATTATTGATGGCGGTGATTAACCAATGGAAGATGTATGCCGGGCACGTTACGGCTAACGTGGGAGGTATTTATATCAATAACCCGGTGAAAGGAAGCCCGGTCGATCGGTACATCCCGGTACCGAAAGAGATTCAGAAAGAGAGCGTGAAGTACTTGATTGAAGAGGTATTTATCGTTCCGGAATGGTTATTCGGTGCTGAGGTATGGAAGAAGAGTTACCCGATTCAGATGGGTGTGGAATATTCTCCTTACACGGTTGCACGTGAGTTGCAGTACGCTACATTCTATAATCTGTTGAAGGACGAGCGTTTGTTGCGTATGTTTGATTCTGAAGCGACTTTAGGCCGGACGAAGAGTTACACGCCGGAAGAGATGTTTGCGGATATTCATAACGTGATATTTGCCAGCAGTAAGGCTGGGCATAACTTGTCTATCTACGAGCGGATGACACAAAAGAATTTTGTCGATGCGATCATCGTTAGCTCGAACAGGGCTGTGGAGAAAACGACCAAGAAAGCGTTGCATCATTCAAACACGTGTTGTTTTGCCTCTAAAGCACCCGAATTTACGATTGAGGCTAGAGAAGAGGTTCAATTGAGGACCTTACACTTCTCTTCCATGGGTAGAGTTTCCGAGGCTGTATCGGTGAAGAGAGGCGAATTGTTGAAAATTTTAAAATTAGCGGAAAATAAACGAAACACGGGTAATGTAGAAACTCGTAATCATTACGAGGATTTGATTATTCTGATTAAAGAGGCGTTGAACATGAGATGATTTTACACCTTATAACATACAAATTAAATAAGTTAGCATGAAGAAAAGTTTATTATTGATTGCGTTATTGTGTCCGCTTTGGCTGTTTGCCCAAAGCGAGAGCGACTATCGTACGATCAAAGGAGTCGTGATGGACTCCGTGACGAACGAGACTTTGATTGGAGCTACGGTAATGATTGACCCGGATGCGGCAGAGGCTAAGAATCTCGGCCCGAAGGGAACAATTACTGATTTTGACGGAAAGTTTGAATTGAAAGTGCCGAAAGCGGTGAAATATGTGGTGGTTAGTTTTGTTGGTTATAAAAATGCGAAACTGGACGTGACGAAGACCACGGATTTTAAGGTTATGTTACAACCGGATCAGGAGCAGTTGACCGAGGTGGTGGTGACGGGGTATCAACCAATTGAAAAACGTAAGGTAACTTCTGCAATTCAAACCGTAAAAATGGATGATATTAAACGAATCGGTGTTGCCAGTATTGACCAATTATTGGAAGGACAAGTCGCCGGTATGACAGCAATACCAACGAATGGAGCACCAGGAGCACCGAGTAAGATGCGTATTCGTAGTACCGTATCGTTAAGTGGTGGGACTGATCCGCTTTGGGTATTGGATGGAATGATTTTGGAAGGAAATGATATTCCTGCAAATTTTAGTGATAAGGATAATATCGATAACTTGTATAATACTTCTATAGCAGGAGTAAATCCGGCTGATATTGAAAATATTACTATTTTGAAAGATGCAGCTGCAACTGCAATTTACGGAGCTCGTGCAGCAAATGGTGTTATTGTTATAACGACGAAAAAAGGGAAAGCTGGTAAAATGCGGGTAAATGCCTCTGCGGCAATGTTCGTGACAGTAAAACCTGATTTAGGTAAGTTGAATTACATGAATTCTTCTGAGAAAGTTGATTTTGAGTTAAACATGGCTGGAATTGATTATCCTGATATGGATAAATCTTTAAAGGGGGGAGTTGCTCGTATTTTAAATAATTACAGTCAATGGGATACATATCGTGAAGGAGGTTTTAGTGCGATTTCGCAAGAAGCGCAGGATGAAATTAACGCCTTGCGGAAAAGAAATGTAGATTGGGGAGATGAAATGTATCAGACGGCTGTGAATCAGCAATATAATTTAAGTGTAACAGGCGGTTCTGAGAAAGCTCGTTATTTTGCCTCTGCAGGCTATTATAATGAGCAAGGTTCGACAATTGGTACCAGTTTTGAACGGTTTAACGGAACGTTGAAGACAGATATTGATTTACGTGACAATCTTCAAGTGAGTTTGTCTTTATTCTTAGCGCAGAGTACACGTAAAAGTTATATTACAGATTTGGGTGGTTTCACGAATCCTGCTAATTACACAAGAACTGTTAATCCTTATTTAGAAGTAAAGGATGAAAACGGAATGTATATATATGATCCAGATATAGAGGGTGTTACTGGTTTAGCGGGAGAGAGATACGTACCATTTAATATGGTAGAAGAGCGGGAGAATACGGATTATTCTTTGAAAAATTTGGCCGTAAAGCCATTGATTTCATTGGAGTATAAACCGTTCACATGGTTAAAGTTATCTACATTACTTGGGTTGCAAATCGAAAATTCTCAGACCGAGAAGTTTGCAGACAAGGATACTTATTATGTACGTAAATACAGAGAAACGGCCTATTCATTTAAAGATGGCTATTGGATACCGGAAGGTGGAATTATCCAGAATTGGACGGATGATATGTCACAATATCAATGGAGATTACAAGGGGAGTTTAATAATGTTTTTGCAGATAAACATGCTGTAAACGTGATGGTTGGATATGAAATGAGAGGTAATAAATCAACACAAATCCATACAAAGGGATTCGGATATGATTCTAAGGCTCTAACGACGAAACCACTTGATTTTCCTGACGGGAGTGATTATGCTTCGAGTACTTTATACCAACAATATAAAAGAACGGAGTATGAAAATCGTTACTTGTCTTATTATATGACAGCATCTTATAGTTACGACAATCGATATACGGTATTTGGAAGTATGCGTTTCGACGGATCGAATTTGTTTGGTGTCTCAGATAAATATAAATACTTACCCTTGTGGGCTCTGTCTGCGGCTTGGAATGTGGATCAAGAAAGATTTATGGATAATGCTGAATGGGTGTCTAGTTTGAAATTAAGACTTTCTTATGGATTGCAGGGTAATGTGGATAAAAATACATCTCCTTATATAGTTGGTACTTGGGGAGAAACATCTGGCCTTGGTGATTCGAGTGAACCAACTATTACCGTGACCTCTCCACCTAATCAGAAATTGCGTTGGGAAAAAACCTCAAACTGGAACTTAGGTGTTGATATGGGAGTGTTGAATAATAGAATCACCTTCAGTGTTGACGGGTATTATCGTAAGAGTAAAGATTTGATCGGAGTACGTTCCTTGCCTTTGGAGAATGGTTTTGATTTTACCTCGATGAACTGGGCTCAGGTTACAAATAAAGGATTTGAGTTTACAATATCTACGGTAAATGTTCGTACTCAGAATTTCCGTTGGGCAATGGATTTCAATATCGCTCATAACAAGAGTAATGTGGATCGTATTACAATACGCGAAAATGAGCGGATGCCTTCATTGCAAGGACATTCAGTTGGTGCTTTATTCAAGTTGAATACGGCAGGAGTGGATGAGAATGGATACCAAATGTTTTGGAAAGATGGACAGAAAGTGTCGTTAAAGGATTTCTTTGCTTTGGATTATAGTTCGGAAGGACTTCCCACAAGTACTTTAACAAATGAAGAGTATAGTAAATTATTTACTTATGCAGGCACGACAGAGCCTAAATTTACAGGAGGTTTTATAAATAAATTCTATTATAAGAATTTTGATCTGACAATTAGTACAAGTTTTGTGATAGATCAGACAATGCAGGAAACTCCATTCTATTCTCCTTCTGGAATGTCTCCGGGTACGAACTATTCGAAGAGGGTAGCAGATATTTGGTCTCCTTCCAATCCGAATGGGATATATCCGAGAATCATGAATCATTCATATTGGATGGATCCGGATAATGATTTTATTTACACATGGATGGATGATACGAATGCTGGATTTAAAAACTATGATTATTGGTTTAAGGATATGAGTTACTTGCGAGTTAATAGTATTCGTTTAGGATATTCTTTGCCTGATAATGTACTTAAGAAGTTGGGTTTTGGTGCTGCCCGTATTAGTGTCGAAGCAAGAAATCCGTTTGTGATTGCTTCTAGTTACAAAGGGTATTTTGATCCGGAAACTTGGGGAAATGTTTATACACAGCCTCTGCCTAGAACATTCTCTTGTGGAATAGATTTAACGTTCTAATTTAAAACACGGTAAACATGAAAATTAAAAATATAATATATTCGATATGTTCTGTGGTAGTTCTGTCTTCTTGTAATTATTTGGACATAACTCCTGCGGGAAAGGTGATACCGGAGAAGGTGACTGAATTTAGAGCTTTAGTTACGTCTGCTTACACGACAATTCCGGCCTATAAATATTTATTATCGGTTAGATCAGATGAATTGTTTCCAGTATCTAATGGTCAGACGTTCTCTAGTTATATTAATATTGCATTATGGAACGATAATGCATCAAATTCTTTGGTAAGTTATCCGTGGGGTGATTTGTATAAAACGATTTTTTATGCGAATAGCGTGATTGCGGACGTGATGAGTGCTGAAATTGATACGCAAGATGATTCTCGGGAACAAGTGATGGCTGAAGCATTAACATTGCGGGCTTTTATGCATTTTGAATTATTGAATTTATATGCTAAAGCCTATAATGCCACTACTGCTAGTTCTGACAGGGGAATACCTGTTGCAACATCAATTGATATTGAACAACGTTATGTACCTTCGACAATAGAGAAAGTATACGAGCAAATTTTGAGTGATATTAAAGAAGCAAAGGATTTGTGGCAAGTGGAAGAACAACCGGAAGGAACTAAGTATCGTTTTTCTAAAAAGACAGCTTTAGCTTTGGAAGCTCGTATTCGTTTGTATCGTTCAGAATGGGAGCAGGCATTAAATTTGGCGGAAGAATTAGTTCCTACATGTTCGTTGGAAGATTTTAATGATCCTCAAGTAACTTTGCCTTACGAGAAGTCTTCGAAGGAAGCTTTGATGAATTTGGAAAAAATTGTAGGTAGTAGTGATGTGCGTGATTTGTATGTGCTCCCGGAGTATATGAGTAAGTATAAAGATGGAGATTTACGTCCTGCTAAATTCTTTACTAAGGATGGAGAATATTATAAATTAGTGAAAGGAAATGGCGATAATTTGAAAGTTTCTTTTCGGGGAGCGGAAATTTATTTGATTGCAGCCGAGGCCGCAGCCCATATGGATGGTAAATTGGATTTGGCAAAAACTCGATTGAAAGCATTAATGGAAAAACGTTTGACTCCGGAATTGTATGCAGATAAATCTGCAGAAATAAATTCCATGAATCAACAACAATTGTTGGAAGAAATTGCGGATGAGAGAGCTCGGGAATTTGTTATAGAAGGGCATCGTTGGTTTGATTTGAGACGTACGACCCAGCCGGAAATAGTGAAGCCAAATCCAAATGGTAATTCTCCGACGATCACGTTAGGTGCAGGAGGTATCGGTTATGTTATCCCGTTCCCAACTGCAGCAACGGAAGCTAACCCGGATTTAAAGAATTAATTTGTATGTTACTAGGTTGATCTAGTAGTTGGAAGGCCGTGGGGGTGGTTCCCCACGGCTGTTTTATTGTTTCGTGAATTATTTTCGTTATTTTTGTGAATACAGAAACGATGGATGAAAGAATCATCCGGAGGAAGTATTGATAAAAATAGCCTATGAATGCAATTATAATTGAGGATGAATATCTTGCTGCGGCAGAGCTTGAACGGTTGTTGGGAGAGGTGGCCCCAGAGATCACGATATTGACGAAACTGGATTCGGTGAGCGAGAGCGTGAAGTGGTTGAAGAAGAATAAGGCCGATGTGATTTTTATGGATATTCATCTGGGGGACGGGCAGAGTTTCGATATTTTCGAGCAGGTGGAGGTTACGGCACCGGTTATTTTTATCACGGCTTATGATGAATACGCGCTGAAGGCATTCAAGTACCAAGGGATTGACTATATATTAAAGCCTTTTGACAAGGAGGAATTGCAGCAAGCTTTGAATAAGCTGGAATCGCTTTCGCCGACGAATACTCCTTTCCCCGTGGCATCGTTGACCGTGTATCAAGAGCGTTTTTTGGTTACCGTGGGGACGAAGATGAAGTCTGTGACGGTGGGAGATGTTGCCTATTTCATGGCAGACGGGAAGTATCTGGTGCTTTTCACCCGTGACGGGCAAAATTATATCTTGGATCAAACGATCAGTGGTATAGAGACGAAGTTGAATCCGGCACAGTTTTTCAAGATCAACAGAAAATTTATTATCAGCTATAATTCGATCAAGGAAATGGTGAAATACTCCAATAGTAGAATCAAGATCGTGTTAACCCCGGTACCTCCTGCTGGAATTGAGGCAATCGTGAGTTCCGAGAGAATTCAAGAGTTCAAACAATGGTTGAATCAGTAACGTCAGAGTTATATAAATTAAAGGCGTGCCAAAAATCTCTTTTGACACGCCTCCCTATTGATTACCTAGTTGTTTTAACCTGTTTAATTTCCCATAAAGACGATACCTACACTGATCGTGAAGTTTTGCATGGCTTCTACTTTGCCGGATTTGGTTCCGTAGGTGTATTTAGCCCCGATGTTGAATGCAAATTGGTCATTGACGGGGATAATGGTACCTATTTCAGGTGCGAAAGCAAATTGCCATCTTGCGTTTGTAGCAGTGAATTGTCCCAGATCGGTTTTTAGTTCTGTCCAACTGGTACCTAATCCGAGTCCCAGGTAAGGTCTGAACGTGGTGTTTTGATCTGTCAGCCAGTAACGTCCCATCACCATGATGGGTACCGTGTTGATGTAACGGTATTGATAACCGGTGATCGTGTGTATATCTTTACTGCCTTTGAATAGGAAGTCTCCCGTTAATTTACCTTTGTCCTTGTAGAACGTGTTCCAACCGATCATACCCCCGATAGAGAATTTCTCGTTTAGGAAATGATGGTATTCAAGATCCATACCCCGGAAACTCATTTTGCCGGCATAGTCATTCATTTTTCCAAGTGGAACAGACATCTGGTAGTTTAAGTTCAGCATTTGTCCTTTTACTAATGGGCTAAGCCCGAATAGTATGAGCGATATAATTAATAACTTTCTCATAATCATTTGAATTTAAAATTGACAATTAATGATCTATCCTACTATTTTTTCAAGTACGGTGACTGGATGAAACACTGGTCAATCGTCGTTTCCATTCTGTCAATAATAGATTGTTTTGATCCTTGTAACAAACCGTCGGCGATACCACTCCAGAGTACAGGAACTTTCTTGGTTGAGCTGGCTTCTTGGTTGGTTGCGATCATGTCAATCACGATGGAACCACTTCTGTAAGAGTATACCGTTACCGGGTACCACGGGTATGAAGGCCCCCAACCCGGCCCCCATGTCGGGCCCCATATCCAGTTCCATCCCGGATACCAACCCCAGTAGTTATACCAGTAGTCTGAGCCATAATAGTAGTTCACGTTAGAGAAAGCTGATACGGTGACAATGAAACTCGGTTGTTGATCCTCCTCGCTAGTCGGTTCGATGTACGAGTATCCGAGTTGGGTAAAATTGTCTTTTACCAGTTGTAAAATTTGGGCATCGAATTCGTGGTTCGGAGTTTCTCCTTTTGCCACGAAATAAACAATAGTGTCGGGGAGCGAGAATGTGGTGTACTTGGTGAAGTCCGCATTTTTGTCATAATTC
>DYVS01000331.1:0-9206 GCA_020743075.1 Butyricimonas virosa
ATCCATTTGTCAAGAACTTCCTGTTGTTTCTTGCTTTTCAATCCGTTTTCAAAGCTGATCCAGTCATCGTCCAGGTTAGCCGTGTTGGAAGGATAGTAAGCCTTGATTTTGATCACTTTGTATTCTTCGCCTGTACGGGTCTGATCCAAGAAAGGAGAGGAGATTTCTCCTACTTTCAGCTTGTTTACCTGACGTGCCATTTCTCCTTCGATGGTTTCTCTAGGCAGTTTGGAATCGGCGTCTTCCTCGTTGAAAATCAATCCACCGTTGTTTCTGGTCTTTTTGTCCATGGAGAAATAAGCAGCGGCTTCTTCAAACGTGGCTTCCCCCTTGTGAATGTAAGTCAACACGGTGTCCAGATGTTGGATTGCCTCTTGCCGTTCTTCATCGGATATACGGGGACGGAGCAGAATGTGACGTACGTTTACTTTGTCTCCCTGACGGTCGATGTATTGCAGGATATGGAAACCGAATTCTGTTTCCACGATTTTAGATACTCTGCCGGGTTTCAAGCTGAATGCTGCTTCCGCGAATGCCGGGGCCAATGCGCTTTTGGTCTGGTAGCCTAATTCACCACCTTTGGCTGCAGATCCGGGGTCTTCCGAGTAAAGTACGGCTAACGTGTTGAATGTTTGTTTGCCGGCAAGAATTTCTTCACGGAACTCTCTCAACCGGTTACGGATGCGCTCCTTCTCGGTGTCGCTGATTCTCGGTTTGATAACGATCTGTTGAATTTCGTATTTATCAGGTACTTCCGGAAGGCTGTCCTTGTTGAATTTCCGGTAAAAATACCTGACTTCCGAAGGGGTAACGCGAACGTTGTCCACGATTTTAGATTGCATTCTTTGCGTGATCATTTGTTCGCGAAGCGGGGTCCGCATTTCGTTCTTGATGTCCTCGTATGATTTACCGAAATAAGTTTCCAGGCGTTCCCGTGAACCGATATGTTGCACGTATTGTTCCAACTGGGAATTCAAGGCATTTTCCACCTCCGTGTCGGTGACCGTGATACTATCTATCTTAGCTTGAGCTACTAATAGTTTTTGAACCAATAAGTTTTCTAATATTCTGGTACGTGAATCGGAGGAAGAATTTACTAATCCTTGGGATTGTTCATGTAAAAATTGGTTCTCAATATCCGATTTCAACACGATTTCTTCACCCACGACAGCAATAATCTTGTCGATCACGTTTTTTTGTGCCGAGGCGTAACTAGCTAAAAATAACAATACAAGCAGTGATAAATATCTCATAATTTATGAATAAGGTTATACTCAATAAAAAACGCTCTAAACTAATACTTTTTCTTCAAATCCGCGAATAATCCGCTTGTTTTCGCATTTTTATTTTCATTTTTCTAATCCTGTTAATATATTTTGACGTAATCTTTCCGGAGACCTTCTGCGTTGATGTCTTTTTCCAGATTCTCCTCGAAGGAGATTTTACGTTTGTTCAGTAGTAATATTTCAATCTCTTTTTTCACGTAACCGAGAGGTGCCGTTTCGTGGGCTTGGCGCAGCTCGTTGATTTTGAGAAAATAGTAATTCTCATCGTCCTCGATTTCGATGGACTCCTTATTTTTATACTTGCTTTCCCATTCTGCCGATGTGATGGGCAGGAGGTTCAGTAGGTTGCGCAGTTCAATCCACTGGTCGTTGAAACTGTCGAATTTTTTGGCCGAGGTGATACAGTATTCTTCCAACGCTTCCTGGTCTTTGGCTTCCTTGGAGCGGAACCACTTGCGGGCATCCTCGATTTTCGGGGCGGATTTAGGAATCACCACGAACAAGGCTCTCACGACCGGGGTGTTCAGCACGAAGTTGAATTTATTTGCGTCGTAATATTGCGCAATTTCACGTTCACTTATTTCCCGGCTGAGTTTTTGGGAGATCAGTTTTTCCTTGTATTTATGGATCAAGATAGAAGAGGAGTAATCTTCCACTTGTTTCCGGATATTTTTTTCCTCGTCGCTCAAGTTCTGGGTAGCCTTGTGCAACAGCAATTCCTTGGTAATCCAGTTTCGCACGTAGCTTTGTGCCATGATGAGACTATCCTTCGAAGGTGTTCCCTGGGGAATAAAGCCGGAAACTTCCGATTTCAACAGGTATTTGTCGAAAACCTTTGCCACGGGTTGCTCGTTCTTCGCGAACTTGTCGTTACAGGCCCATAGGAAGGGGATAAAAATCAATATATGTTGTAGTTTCATGATTTTATGCGATTAATATTCGGGCGAAAATAATAAAAAGCGATTTAAATATACGAGTTTGTAAGAGTTTTTTCGTCTATTTTGTATTTTTGCGAATAGAATTCGAAGAATGACCCGTGATATAAAAGAGATATTAAAGACTTACTGGGGATACGATGATTTCCGATCCTTGCAGGAAGAGATTATCCGTTCCGTGCTGGACGGGAAGGACACGCTTGCCCTTATGCCCACGGGTGGAGGGAAGTCGCTCACGTACCAGGTATCCGGGTTAGCGATGGAGGGCGTCTGTCTGGTGGTGACGCCCTTGATTGCCCTGATGAAGGATCAGGTGGAGGATTTGAAGAACAGGGGGATTCCGGCTGAGGCGATCTACACGGGGATGAGGCGTGACCGGGTGGAGTCGATCATTAATAAGTGTATATATGACACGGTTAAGTTCTTGTACGTGTCACCCGAGCGATTGTACTCAGAACGGTTCCGGGAAAAATTGAGGTTGATGAACGTGTGTCTGATTACCGTGGATGAGGCTCATTGTATTTCTCAATGGGGGTATGATTTTCGTCCTCCGTACTTGCGAATAGCAGAGGTGCGTGAATTCTTTCCCGGGGTGGCCACGCTGGCACTCACGGCCACGGCTACTCCGGAGGTCGTGGAGGATATTCAGAAACAACTGCATTTTTCAACCCCGAACGTCCTCTCTAAAAGTTTCCGTCGGGAAAATATTTCCTACGTGATCCGGGACACGGAAGCCAAGCCATTGGAATTATATCATATTTTGTCCAAGGTGCAGGGGGGAGCGATCGTGTACGTGCGTACCCGGTTGAAGGCTTCTTCGATTGCCGCTTTTCTGAACAAGTCGGGGATAAAGTCTGACTTTTACCATGCCGGGTTGTCTTCAGCCCAGCGGGCACGTCGGCAGGAGGCGTGGAAAAGTGGGAAGGTCCCCGTGGTCGTGGCGACAAACGCTTTCGGGATGGGGATTGACAAGGCGGACGTGCGGGTCGTGGTGCATTATGACGTGCCGGACAGTCCGGAAGCCTATTTTCAAGAAGCGGGACGTGCCGGGCGGGACGGGAAGCGGGCATACGCCGTGTTACTTTCCAGCCGGGCGGCTTTGGGTGGTTTGAAAAAACGAATTGATGATGCTTTTCCGCCGAAAGATTATATATTAAGGGTGTACGAGGCCTTGGCGAATTATTACCAGTTGGGTGAGGGGGAAGGACAAGGCCGTGCGTTCGAGTTCAATTTGAAACTGTTTGCCCGTAATTTTAAACTCAACGAGGCGAGAGTGATGTCTGCTATCAGTATTTTGGAGGTTGCGGGTTTCTTGGGTTACACGACGGATATCAATTCCCGTTCCCGGGTGATGTTTACCGTGTTACGGGACCGGTTGTACGAATTCGAGACGGGTGATTCCTTGCTGGAAAAACTTATGGTACTTTTGATGAGAAATTATGCTGGTATTTTCGTGCAGGATGCTTACGTGGACGAGGGGTTTCTGGCTGATCAGCTTGACGTGACACGCAAGGTGTTGTACGATGCTTTTGTTTCTCTGGCAAAGCGTAAGATTATCCGCTACGTGCCGGGGGATACGAAGCCTTACATCGTGTATTACCAGCCCCGGTTACCGTTGTCTTATATCACGATCGGGCGGGAGGCTTACGAGAACCGGAAGGAATTGTTTGTTACGAAGATCGGGGCCATGGCCCGTTATATCCGGGATGACGAAACGTGTCGCCAGCTTTTGCTTATGGAGTATTTTGGGCAGAAAGAAGACAAGCCTTGCGGGATATGTGATGTTTGTATCGGGAAGAAAAAACGCTTGCATCGGGAAGAGCGGAAAAGCTTGGAGGAACAGATCTTGCAGGTGCTTGCCAAACAGAATACGAATATCCGGGAGTTGGTGCGTCAATTAGGTGAGGAGAAGGAAGTCGTGGTCGAGCAAATCCGGAAATTGCTGGATGAAGGAAAAATTCAGTATGTTTCAACCTTGGAACTGGGGTTTACGGGGAAATCCTAGAGGTTAATTTGGTATGATTGCGTTATACTCTTTTCGCGGTCTCTTAGGTGTCTCACTAATAGGTTAACGATAGGTTAACTGTACAGGATGTAAACTTTTTGTTGTTTTTTGCTTGAAAAATGATTGAGGTATTAGTGAGACATAGGTGCGAGTCACTGTTGAGTATGGGGAGGCTCACTAGGGATTTGTTTACAAGTTATTAAAAAAAGATTCGAATTTGTCGGTACCTTTTTCTTCGTGAAGTGTTATAAAGTAAAATAGCACGAAATGAAGAAGGAAACAGAATATATTATCCAGTTGATCGTAAAAAGACTTCGAGGGGAGCTATCTCCCGAGGAGGAGACTTTCTTTATGGCTTGGAAAGCACGTTCCAAGGCTAATGAGGAGTTGTATGAACGATTGGAAAATGAATACGTGGAACATACGGAATATCCTTTATACGAGCAATTTAATGCTCGTCGGTCGTGGCCTTCGGTCAAGAAGGGCATTCAGAAAAGAGATTCTATCCGACGCTTGTATCGCAGAGCTGCAGCAGCGGCCATCGTGTTATTGTGTGTATCTTCTTATTTGATGTTTTCGACGGATCGGGGGGAAGTGCTGCCTGTGGCCCGGGTAGAATCGTCCAATCATTTCTCTTTTGGGAAACGGGCCTCGCTGATCCTGCCGGGAGGAGATACTTTGCTGATTGTCCCGGGAGTGATGGACACGCTTGACGAGCAATTACCTTTCGTGAGCAATAACGGTGAAACCTTGATCTATCATACTTCCAGAATGGCCGATTCTTTGGTGTACAATACGCTGAAAATACCTCGTGGTGGGGCTTATTCCTTGCAGTTATCGGATGGTACGAAGGTAATGTTGAATTCCGATTCCCGGTTAAAGTTCCCGCAATCTTTTTCGGGTGACACGAGGGAGGTATATTTGGAAGGAGAGGGATTTTTTCAAGTGGCAAAAGATACCGCGAAGCCCTTTATCGTGCATTGTGAGGAATATGCTGTACGTGTGTTAGGTACCACATTTAATATTTCTGCTTACCGGAATGATGAAGTTTCGATGACGACGTTAGTCGAGGGACGGGTGAATATCGAGTGCGGGAACACCGTTGTAGCGCTGACTCCCGGCTTGATGGCTACCGTGGCCGATTCGAAGGTGACGACCCGGGAGGTGAACGTGGACTCCTATATCTCGTGGACAAAAGACCAGTTCAGTTTTAGCGAGGAACGCCTAGAGGATTTGTTAAAAAAGATTTCCCGTTGGTATGACGTGGAGTTCCTGTTTGATGATGATGAGATCAGGGATTATAAATTTTCCGGGTTTATGCCTAGGTACGAGAGTATAACTAATTTGTTTGAGATATTGGAGCAATCGGCAAATGTAAGTTTTGTCCGAAAAAATGATAAAAAAGTGATAATTATAAAGCATTGATTCAAGCTTGGCCAGCTAAATTAATCATCGGAGTATCGTATAATAAATTTTAAATGTATGAAAAAGTGGAGTATACTGGCTGCGGTAATGCTCGTGGTAGCGTTATGTCCTTATTCAGCTCAGGGAATTGATAGGAAAAAGAAAGAGATTCAGCCTAAATCGACCAAAGTCGTGCCTAGTAAATATGATAAATTGTTTAAGAATAAGGCTCACGTGGTGGCGAAAGGTGGTTTTATGACTTTGCATAAGGTGGACGGTAAGTTGTTTTTTGAAATGCCGTTAAAGTATATGGGACGGGAACTCTTATTGGCTTCCACGGTGACTGCCGCGACGGATAATAGTATCTGCGTCGTGGGTTATAAACCGAGGGCTCCCCGGCACATTAAGTTCACGTTGCTGGATAGTATGGTCTGTTTGAGAAATGTCAACTCGAAAATAACTTATGACAAGGGGCAGGCCGGGCTGGAAGAAGCGATGGAGAAGAATTTCGGGGATCCTATTGTTGAATCTTATCGGGTATTGGCATACACGTCGGATAGTTCTGCGGTGGTTTTTGATATGACGGATATGTTTACGAAGGATGAATCTTCTTTGTCCCCGATTATGCCTAACACGGGTGGAGTACTCAGCCACTCAGCTAGTTTAAACAAGGAGGGATCTATGTTAGCAGAGATCAAGGCTTTTGAAGATAATGTAAGTATTAAATCCATATTGTCTTATCTGGTGACGACAAAAGCGATGGGGATGCTTACGGTTAAGAAAGATGATCCTTTGACCACCTGTGTTACCCGTACTTTGTTGCTTTTGCCGGAAAACAAGATGCGTCCTCGGATCACGGATTCCCGATTAGGTATATTTTTAGGGAATAAAGTGTACGTTTCCATGGAAGAAGACGGCATTCAAAAATATTCAGTGGCTAATCGCTGGCGGTTGGAACCGAAAGACATGGAAGCGTGGAAACAAGGGAAATTGGTGGAGCCGGTGAAACCGATCGTGTATTATTTGGATAACACGTTCCCGGAATCTTGGAAAGAGCCTTTGAGGGAAGGGATTTTAAGATGGAATGCTGCGTTCGAGAAAATCGGTTTCAAGAACGTGGTTCAGGTGCGAGATTTCCCCTTGGATGATCCCGAGTTTGATCCCGATAATTTGAAATATTCTTGCGTTCGTTATATCCCGTCAACGACGGCAAATGCTATGGGGCCCTCGTGGGTGGATCCAAGTACTGGGGAGATCATTAATGCTAGCGTGTTGATCTATAATGATGTGATCCGATTGATCAACGGGTGGCGTTTCGTGCAGACAGCTCAAGTCGATCCCCGTGTTCGGGCAAAGAAGATGCCAGATGATGTGGTAAAAGAGTCGCTTGCTTACGTGATTGCTCATGAAGTGGGCCACACGTTGGGCCTGATGCACAACATGGCCGCTTCAGCCGCTTATCCGGTGGACTCCTTGCGTTCGGCAAGTTTTACGCAGACTTACGGGACCACGCCTTCCATTATGGATTACGCTCGCTATAATTATGTCGCTCAACCGGGGGATAAAGGGGTGAGATTGACACCGCCGGACTTGGGAGTTTATGACGAGTTTGTCATAAAATGGTTGTACGCGCCACTACCGGAAGTGAAAGACGCTATGGCCGAAGTTCCTATTCTGGAGAAATGGCTGGATGAAAAGGCCGGGGATCCTAGGTACCGTTATGGAAAACAACAGGTTTCCGCCCGGTTTGATCCTAGTGCGTTGGAAGAGGATTTGGGGGATGATCCGGTGAAAGCGGGAGAGTACGGGATTCAGAATCTGAAGTATATTATGAGTCATTTGAACGAGTGGTTAGAGGATGATCCCGATGGGCAACATCGTCAGGTTATATACCAGGCTATCGGTAATCAATACTATCGTTATCTGAAGAACGTGATGTATAACGTGGGGGGTATTTACCTGACGGAGGTGAAGGACGGGACTCCGGGCAAACGCTTTGTTTCGGTTCCCCGGGAGGTGCAAAAGAACTCGCTTAAATGGGTGATCCGGGAGTTGAAAACCCAGAATTGGCTGGCCGATAAGGAGCTGACGGATAAGTTTGCCTTGGGCGTTTCTCTGGCGCCGACGGTACGGTATGCTGCTGCAAAGAATATTGCCGAATTGTACAAAAATGTGGTTCTTTCCGCTCACGTGTCTCGTGATCCTTACACGGTAAGAGAGTTTTTTGACGATTTGTATAATGAAGTGTGGGCTTCGACCTTGAATAGCCGGAAACTTTCCGAGAGTGAGAAGATGTTACAGCGGGTGATTGTTGAAGTATCGTCAGAGGGGATGGAAGGAAAGAAGAAGGGTTTGCCGTTTTTGACGGACGAAGCTTTTTACTCGTTTTCGGGTGATGCTTTTGCACCTTCTGTTGACGAAATCAATGCTTACGGGCTAGATGAGACGGGGATGGTGAGCAGGTATTTGGATGAGTTTAGGGAAATTGAACAGGTATACGGACGAGGTTTCGTGGCTGCTCGTCTTAATAATATCGGGAGCGGGTACGGCTGGCAGCGGAAAGTGACTACTACGGCAATCGACGATTCCAAGGTGTACTTGCAGGATATGTTGGTTCGGGTGAAACAATTATTGGAAGATAAATTATCCACGGCGGATAAGGACACGAAAGCTCATTACCGGGCATTGATTTTGCAAATTGAGAAGGCGCTTAAAGCCGAATGATATACCGGGAGGCGGGGAAAGTTCCCTGTCTCCCGAAAAGAATACCTATTAACAACTAATTATATGAACATGAAAACGAATCGAGTGTTAAACAGGGACAAATGCAGGGGATTGATAAGGTGGTCTCTCGTGATCGGCTGCATTTTGTTTAGTTCTATGCGGATCTATGCTTCGGACATTCACGTGGTGAATGATTCGATCAAGCTGGATTTAAAGTTTGAGAAATCAACCATGTTGGAGGTACTCAATACGTTGAAGAAGAAGACGGCCTTGAATTTCGTGTATAATCACGAGGAAATAAAGGGAATTCCGCTTATCACGAAAGGGTTTAGGCAAGCGACGATTCCCCAGATTCTAGATTACTGTTTGCGTGGCACGGAGTATGTTTTCTCCGTGGTGAATGACGTGATCGTGATCAAAAAGAAAGAGATGAAGAGGGATCAGAAAAAGATCACGATTACCGGGACCGTGTTCGACGAGAGGAACGAGCCACTTCCGGGAGCAACCGTGATGCTGAAAGGTACGACGATCGGTGTGGCCTCTGACGTGAATGGGGAGTTTAAATTGGAGTTACCGGAAAATGATGGAATGGTTCTCGTGGTCAATTTTATAGGAATGACTTCCCAGGAGATCCCGGTGACTCGTGATGTTGACTTGAAAATAGTTCTGAAGATGGCAGACACGGCTTTGGACGATGTTGTGGTTAATGGTTTTTACACGAAGAATAAAAACACATTTACGGGTTCCGTGACCACCGTGAAGGGGGAAGAGCTAGTACAGGCATCCAATACCAACCTGATTCAGGCTTTGAGTACTCTGGTACCGGGATTAAGAATCGTTGAAAATAATGCG
>DYVS01000332.1:0-11132 GCA_020743075.1 Butyricimonas virosa
AAAGTAAAACTATTACAGGAATTACATTTTTTTGAAGTAAACTTGTAACAGAAAAGAGAATAGAAAATGTTTTTTACAATTTATTGAATGTCAAATCTAGTAAACCAATTTTAGGAAACTACAATCAAGCAGGGGGCCAGCATCGTAAAATAAATTAGTGAGGTTCACCGCTTTTTTCCAATAATTCTCGTGCTGCACGTTCCGGATCGTCAGCAGAGACAATTGCCGAGATTACCGCCACGCTATCCGCCCCAGCCTTGAATATCGACGCCACGTTATTGGAATGAATTCCCCCGATGGCAACTAACGGATGGCGGGAAACGGATCTGATCCAGCGTAAGCCGTCCAATCCCCATTCTACGATGGTATTTGTTTTCGTCGTGGTCGAAAACACGGGGCTTGCTGCCACGTAATCCAAATCATAATCATTGGCCTCCAGCACTTGTTCCGGTGACTCCACGGATAAACCAATAATCTTCCCTTCCGGCAGTAATCGCTTAACCATCTCGTAAGGCATATCGCTTTGTCCCACGTGTACCCCATCAGCATCAGCCGCCAACGCAACATCCACCCGGTCATTAATAATCAGAGGGACCCCGTAAGGAGTCAACACTTCTTTCAACCGAATTGCCCGTTCAACAAATTCTCGGGTTGACGACTCTTTTTCCCGTAACTGTACCATACTCACCCCACCTTTTACAGCAGCCTCTACCGTACGATACAAGTCCTTCCCTAACAATAACCTTTCATCCGTAACCAAATAAATTCGCATATCCCTCTTATTCTGAAACTCGTACAGTCTGCATGAATTGTTCCCGGCTCAAGTTATACATTACATCATACAAATGAAGTTGCAATGTTCCAGGGCCTTGAGATATCCCCACGGCAATCTCGCCACATACCCCCATGAAAGAAGTAGCACTAACAGCTGCCATAAACGGATTCTTTACAACCGCAGCAAACGCCCCCAGAATAGCCGAAGCTGTACACCCCAACCCGGTCACTTTCTCCATCATCGGCGAACCGTTATGCAGGTATACTACCCGATCGCCTTCTACTACTAGATCCGTCTCCCCGCTAACGCAAACGATGCACCCGACTCGCTGGCTTAACGCTTTGGCTGCGTCAAGGCTATTTAAAGAAGATTCGGAACTATCCACTCCCTTGGATTGTGTTGATAATCCTGCCATAGTCATGATCTCAGATGCATTGCCCCGTATAAAAGTCGGAGTTCCGGCTGCCAGTATATCCCGCAACGTTTGATTACGAAAGCTCGTGGCCCCGGCTCCTACGGGATCAAGTACCACGGGATGCCCCACTTCGTTTGCCCGCCAGATCGCCGCTTTCATGGATTCCACGGTAAAACGATCCAATGTACCAATATTAATTACCGTGGCACGACATAAAGCCACCATCTCGTCAATCTCTTCCAAGGCGTGTGCCATAATCGGTGATGCACCAGCGGCAAGCAACGCATTTGCCGTGTTATTCATCACCACTGCATTCGTTATATTATGCACCAGCGGGGATTCTTCCTTCACCCGCTGGATATTTTCCCAAATTTGATCCAACATGATTAATCTATTCTTCTTCCTCCAAATAAATCGTGTACCGATCCCAGAAATCGTGATCGGTGGGTACTTCCTCGTAATAGACTCTTCCGGCAATCGGGGTAGTCTTGTTCACGCTGACTTTAGTAGTTTGGTACTGCATCTCTCCCTTAATCCGGTCGGCACCATCCTTGTAAGTGTAGACTATACTTACGCCACTAAGGAAATAGTATGAACTAACACGTTTATAGTTCGTCGTGATTGTGGCCATCACCTCGTGCCGGGGACTATCTCCGGCAAGCAGCAAATTGCGTCCCAACAAATTAAACGCGGAAGAAGTTACGTGCATCACGTTCTTGATAATCGCAAAACTCTTTAATTCCACGTACAACTCCCCACCGAATTTCGTTACGTTTGCCGTACCGGAATTTGACAAGGAAGGTTTCAGACATTCATAAGTAACAATCTGCACGGAATCCCCTTCATACATGAATTTTCCTTTACTTCTCAGTTTGAAGTCTCGGAAATTTTGTAAATCCAGTATATTACGAGTATTACGAACAATATCTGCCGTAATAATATCATCGAAATAGATCAAACCGTCAACAGCAGAACCACTTTCCCCGCTCCGGCGAACCTGCGAGAAATTATAATTCAACGCTTTAAACGTTTGCTCCACGTTTGAACGCTTATACCCTTCACTATCATAAATATCCACGATCGCCTCCTTAAATTTCTTTTCCCCGTCATTTACCTCTACACCATACTCGAAATATCCCTCGTAATTATAGGGCCGTGGAATATAATTCCTCCCGATATTTTTCACCACGTTTTCCAGTAGTTTTTTCAATACCAGCGACTCGGCCGTCACGTCCACCTCTCCGATCCCGTAAGTTACAGGTTTCAGAAGAATTTGAACCTCCCCTTTATCTCTTGCCTCATACACCTTCATCTCCGCAGATGCGTATCCCACTGCAGACACTCTCATCATGTAAGTTGCCAATTTTTCCGACACGATCAGCTCAAACAAACCATCCATATCCGAGGCTGCTCCTGCCGCAGTTCCGATAATCCCGATATTTGCAAAAGCGATAGGTTGCCGTGTTGTCTCGTCCAGTACAACACCTTTCACCCGAATCTTCCCGTCATTCTGAGCTTGCATGACTGAGAACACTCCTAAAAATAAAATAATTAATGATAGTATCTTTTTATTCATAGCATTTCTATTATTCAAAATTAATTTTCTTCTGCAAAGATATAAAAAAGTTGCAGGTTACAAGTTCACCAGTCGCAAGTTATTAAAAACAATACACCTTGATTAAGTGTATTCAATCTGTCCATTATCGCCATCACGCTCAAAAATACGCCAGATCGCCTTTCATTAACAATAAATTAAGATTCTAGCATTCCCTACATTCTTTGTTATACACAAATTATTTACTACTTTTGTCACACGACAACAGAAAAGTTCAATTAAAACATTTCAAATATGAGAAAAGGATTATTTTATATATCAGGCATCTTAATATTTACATCACTTCTTTCCTCCTGTGTTTCTAAAAAGAAATACGAGGAGTTAGCCAGAGCGAAAAGGAGCATTGATCGGGAAGTGGCAACTTTGGAGAATGACAAAAAATCATTGGAATCCGAGATGCAGAAACTGAAAGATGACTTCAATGCTGTTCGTTACCAATTAACGGCTAACAATGCCGCCAAGGACAAACAGATTGATGACCTAAACACCCAATTACGTGCTTTACAAAACAAGGAATCGGCCTTAAAATCAGAATTAAAAGACGTGTCAGAACAGGTGAAATCCAAAGTACAAAGCAGCGAAGGGCAACTAGCTGAACTACAACTTCAACTTAAAAGGACAACCGAAGAACGGGATCAAATTCGGAAACAGTTGAGCGACTATAAAACCAACGCAGACTGGGACAACCGCAAATTGAGCAATGAGGTAGAACATATCAAGTCAAACCTCAAATTCAAAGACAGCGAGATTGCCCGTTTGGAAAAAGAGATTGCCGGGATAAAGAAACAGTTAGCAGACGCCAAAAGCCAGTTAACCAAGAAAAAACAAGAAGTTGAAAAACTAACAAATCAGGTAAATCTTCTGAAAAAAGAACTTAGCAGGTAATTAAAAATGATCTATATCGTCATCAGTATAATAGGGCTACTAGTAATAGTTGCCCTTTTTACATACTCTTCAAAATCAAAAACGAAAACTGAAGAGCCTCCTGTCGTAGCTCCACCAGCCGACTGCTGCGGGGCCCATGCCATCTGTGAAAAAGGGCTAAAAAAAATAGATGAAAAAATCGAGTATTTCGATGACGAAGAACTCGATCAATACAGGGGTATTCCCTCCGACAGTTTCGATGATCAACAAATCGACCAGTTCCGAGAAATCCTTTACACAATCCGTCCCGAAGAGTTGTCTGACTGGTTTATCAGTTTGGAAAAACGAGGAATCGAACTGCCGGATGTTCTGAAACAGGAACTCAATTAATGCCGAATCAACCTCTTCCTACCCGACGGAATATTTCCGCTCCAATTTTACAATGCAGACAACGATGTGTATCACAATATTCCCGTTTTACTTGTAACAAAGCTTGGGACTGCAAAGCGGAATTCACCTGTACCCCGTAACGGGTCCACGCCTCCGAAACATGATTACGTTCCGCCTTCAGCTCTTCCAGCCATCGTAACGCCTTATCATAATATCGTTCTTCTCCCCGCTCTTTCCCGTAAATGAACAGGAACGGTATCAAGGCATTGATAATAATTACATTCTTCATGCTATTCCCCAGTTTCTTCACCCGTTTCATAGAAAACACTCCTAATTTATAGTGAGTATCCCAATAAGAAGAGGCGGTTACGTCCAGTAAACCATAAATTTCCGACACGTCCGAGGCATCCAGCACGCTGGAAAGTAAGAAATTGAAACGCATCATCAAAGAGGCCAGCAAGGCCAGACGAACCGTGGGAAAAGCTATTGGACGAATCCGCATGAATTTCCATTGAGAAACATTCATGGCTTTCAGTTGAAATTTGGCTGCTTGGTACTCGTACTCCTCCCGCAAACGAAGGGCATACTTGTCTGTTCCCGGCACGTCAGCCAACAAACCGGCATATCCTAAAAGCAATGCCTCCACCCGGAAAAGAGATTCGCTACTACGAATCACTTTCTTGTAAGATAAGTTTTGAGCCAACTGGGCGAAAACATCAGCATTCACGTTCCCAGACCAGTAACGTACCAACATCCGGTAAAAACATTCCTCCCAGTCATTTTTAGTCTCCCGCAACATCACCTGAATATCTTTACATTTACGTTCCAACCGCTCGATCGCATACCCCGTAAACAACATTTCCAAGCGAGTCGAATCAATCTCTTTCAAGTGTCGATGACAACGGGGTTCAACAGGTACTCCCTGCATGAAAACATACTCATCCCATAACCGATTATCATAGACTAGGGTGATCGCATCAATTTCCCGACCACGAGAATCATATACTTCCATGTCGGCCTCACCCACCACGGAGAGAATAACATTATTATAGGCAGAATCCTTTTCGTGAGCATGACGAAACCAATCACTTCCTTTCTGATGAATCTCCACGTTTCCCACTTGTACGACATCATTGATACGCACTTTAGCATTAAAGAAATCCGGTCCGGCATCTCGATTCTGAAAACCGACATTCAAAATTTCTACTCTTTTCCCCTTGGTTGACACACACGCCATACTCGTGAAAAGCGAATTCGCCCATACATACTGCAAAAACTCTTCTGTCATAAAATTCACTTGTTAATTGATAAGAATATTTTAGACCCTAAAAACGCCATTCACAATATTACGCACTTTTTAGCTAAAAAACAAGTGCTAAATTTTTATAAATTCTAATCCTTTCTCCTTTCTATAACGTTTTATACCTATATTTGTTGGAAAGAATAACCAAACTTTGACTATAACATAAAACAGGAAACGAATATGGAAAATGAGAATTTAACTAAAAGCAAGAAAGATAAGACGTTAATGATAATTATCGGGGTGTTGTCCACGGTTTTAATCGTACTCTTCGTGTTCTTCCTCGTGGAGAAAAAGGAAAACAGGGAAAATATGATTGCCATTACGGCCGAAAAAGAGGAATTGCAGCAAGAATTGACTGATTTGAGCCATCACTACGATAATCTGAAAACAGACAACGACACGTTGAACGCCAAACTCGTACACGAGCAAGAAAAGATTGCCACGTTGATGGATAAAATGAAGAAATTCCGAAATGATTCTTACGCTGAAATTAATCGTTACAAACGCGAGATCGGAACTTTAAAAACTGTTTTAAGAAGTTACGTGGTACAAATCGATTCGCTGAACCAACTGAATCAAAAGCTCCTTGCTGAAAACAAAGAGGTGAAGAAACAGATGGACTGGGTACGCGAACGCAATAAGACCTTAGAAAAGAAGACGGAAAAAATGGAAGAGACACTTGAAAAAGCCAACACGCTGGCCGTCGAAAATTTCCATATTTACCCGATCAACAAACGAGACAAGGAAACCACGTTGAAAAAATGTTTCCAATTAAAGGCAGACTTCACTATTTCCCGTAACATCACGGCAAAACGAGGTCCTAGAATGATCTACTTGCGGATCACCTGCCCGGATGGAGAAGTACTGGCTGCATCCAGCAAGTCATTCTTTAAATTCCAGAATGCCTCCTTGACCTATTCTGCCAGAAGAGAGATCACATACGAGGGAGAAAAATTGGATGTTGCCATCTATTGGCCGAATGACGGTAGTCTGACGAAAGGAGAATATGTAGCCGATCTGTTTTCGGATAATCAACAAATTGGTTCACTTAAATTTATTTTAAAATAAAAAAATGAAACAAGTTACAAGAAAATCAGTAAACTAATTAACCTAGAATTTGTAACTTGGAATTTAAAACTAAAATTAATAAACATGAAAACAGATATTGAAATTGCAAACTCGATTGAGATAAAACCGATTTACGAGATTGCAGATAAATTAGGCATAGATAGAGATTTACTGGAACCTTATGGAAGATATAAAGCCAAATTACCGTTAAGCTTAATTGATAAATCAAAGATAGATGGTAAAAAATTGATTCTTGTATCTGCCATATCACCAACTCCTGCGGGAGAGGGTAAAACAACAATCTCCATCGGTCTTACGGAAGGATTGAACCGAATAGGAAAACAAGCAACTGTCGTACTCCGTGAACCCTCACTCGGCCCGGTATTTGGAATCAAAGGAGGAGCCACAGGTGGTGGTTATTCTCAAGTCGTTCCAATGGAAGACATCAACCTGCACTTTACAGGTGACTTCGGTGCTATCGAAAAAGCTCATAACCTGCTATCCGCCCTTATTGACAATAATATCCAAAGTAAAACACATTCTTTGAATATTGATCCTCGTACAGTAACCTGGAAACGAGTGATGGACATGAATGACCGTTCCTTACGCCATATTATCGTAGGCTTGGGTGGTACGTCTGCCGGAATCCCGCGGGAAACAGGATTCGACATTACCGCAGCCTCAGAGGTGATGGCTATCCTTTGTCTGTCGGATGATTTCGAGGATCTAAAAAACAGGCTGGGTAACATTTTTATCGGTTACACCTTTGACAAGAAACCGATTTATGCCCGGGATCTACACGCACACGGTGCAATGGCGGCCTTATTAAAGGATGCAATCAAACCGAATTTGGTACAAACTTTGGAAGGCAACCCGGCCATCATACATGGTGGTCCGTTCGCAAATATCGCCCAAGGGACCAACTCAATCATCGCAACTCGTATGGGATTAACCCTCTCCGACTACGTGGTGACAGAGGCCGGATTCGGTTTTGACCTCGGTGCGGAGAAATTTTTCGACATCAAGTGTGTAAAAGCCGGGTTAAAACCCAGTGCAGTCGTTATGGTGGCCACCGTTCGGGCATTGAAATACCACGGAGGAGCCAAGCTGGATCAATTAAAAGAACCGAACTTGGAAGCTTTGAAGAAAGGCGTTGCCAATTTGGAAAAACAGGTCGAGAATATGAAAAAATTCAACATCTGCCCTGTTGTAGCTATCAATAAATTCGTTACGGATACTGACGAAGAGATCGCATTCCTTGCCGATAAATGTAAAGAACTTGAGGTACCCATGGAAGTAGCCGAGGTATGGGCAAAAGGCGGTGAAGGTGCGGAAAACCTAGCACGTCTGGTTTCCAAAGTAGCAGAACAATGTACTTGTAGCATGAAGCCATTGTACGACTGGGAATGGAGCGTTGAAAAGAAAATTGAAACCATTGCTAAAGAATTATACGGTGCAGCCGCTATTGACTACACGACAGAGGCAAAATCCGATTTGAAGAAAGTGATGGACTTAGGCTTGGATAAACTCCCGGTTTGTATCGCCAAAACACAGAAATCATTGTCGGACAACCCGAAATTACTTGGCCGTCCGAAAGATTTCGTGGTAACAGTACGCCAGATCGAGATTGCATCCGGAGCTGGATTTATCATCCCGATCACGGGTAGCATCATGAGAATGCCCGGTTTACCGGATATTCCCGCTGCTGAGAAAATTGACATAGATAACAACGGTAAGATCACCGGATTGTTCTAAATAAATTTTAAACTGACGTGTCAGGAAGGTTCCTCCTGACACGTCTCATTTTCGTTCTAAGCCATGGATACCATTGATATTGTCAAGTTTCCCCCGTATGCAAGTAACGAAACGCTACAAGTGTTAAGTTATCACCTGGACCGGGAGTGTAATCGTATCACCTTAAAGGAAATAAACTGGCCAGATACCTATCCTTATCGCCCGGACATCCATTTCCGGATTGCTTATAACGAACAGCACATTTTCTTGAAATTTGATGTGCATGAAAATGAATTCCGAGCCACGGAAATCACGGATTGCGGACACGTGTGGGAAGATTCCTGCGTGGAACTTTTCATCCAATTGAAAGATGGGGACGGATACTACAATATCGAAATCAATGCGATCGGTACAATCTTATGCGCTTACGGTACGGGTAGAGAGAATCGCAGCCTAATGCCAATGCAAATAAGTGCCACCATTCTTAGGGATTCTACCATAAAATTCAACAATGAGAATCAAGATGAAGCTTTTTATCAATGGTCACTGATTATCAGATTCCCTCATACGGCTTTTTTCAAACACACTTTTATTCCCACTTCCGGAACCACGATCAGGGGAAATATTCATAAATGCGGGAATAAACTTCCCCACCCTCACTTTGTCACGTGGAACCCGATTCCAACGGAAAAACCGGATTTCCATCGGCCGGAATTCTTCGGAACACTTATTTTTAAATAACTACCATGAAAACAGGATTATTTATACTGATAGCTGGAATTTTCTGCGTGTTGCTGAATGACTCGCTCCTATTTTTACAGATCAGACGTTATTTCAAGCGGAAAATATACTCGTATTTATTCTGGCTGCACTCCTTGTTTTTCGTGGTATGTATCGTATGGTATCATCTATTTATCCCAACTCTAAAAGGTCCGGAAGCCTATTTCTGGGTAGAAAAATGCATCTCTATTATCTTGTTGTTCTATACCCCCAAAACTTTGTATATCATTATAAATGCTTTCTCTATCTTATTAAGGAAGGCTAAATGCACTCCGGCTGCCAAAATCGTTAACAGACTGGCACTAGGTATAGCTCTAGCCTCTTTTATTGTTATATTGAACGGGATCACGTGGTACAGGTACAACTACAAGATTGAGCGGGAGACCGTGTATATCAAAACTCTACCCGACGCCTTCAATGATTTTCGCATCGTACAACTAACCGATTTACATTTGGGAAGTTACGGGGAACACTATCCTGGAATCATGAAACTCGTGGATGAAGTAAACCGGTTAAATCCCGACTTAATCGTGTTTACCGGAGACATGATAAATAGTTTTGCCTCGGAAATGGACCCTTGGATCGAAACCTTAAAAAAATTAAAAGCCAAATACGGCAAATATGCCACGACCGGAAACCATGATTATGGCACTTACGTGAAGTGGTCCTCAAAAGCAGACCAAGAGAATAACCTGAAACAGTTTTTCAAGAATATGGAACAGGCTGATTTCACGATGCTGAATAACACGAATGTCCCGCTTGTCATCGCAAAGGATACGCTTTATTTGGCCGGAGTTGAAAACTGGGGACTTCCCCCCTTCCCTTGTTTTGGTAAATTAGCTCAAGCATTGGAAGGAACAGACGGTTATCCCGTCATTCTCCTTTCTCACGACCCGTCTCACTGGCAACACGAGGTACTAAATCATCCCGTAGACCTCATGCTGGCTGGTCACACGCACGCCATGCAATTAGGAATCACCATCGGCAATTTCCGGTGGAGCCCAGCAGTGTATGTCTACCCGGAGTATAACGGATTGTATACAGCAAACGGACAACAATTGTACGTCTCCCGGGGAGTTGGTTATCTGGGATTCGCCGGACGTATCGGCCAAAGACCGGAAATCACCTTAATCAAGTTAACCAACGATTGTAAATAATGAAATCTTCCCGGAAAAACTCTTTCAGTACCAGATTGACCATTTATATATTATCCGTTTGCACGGTCATATTTCTGGTCATCTTTATCATCTTATATGTATTGCCGAGAATATCACAATACAAAAACGTCATGATGTACTCAGAATTGATCGCAAAACAAGCTGAAAATCAAATTAAAGAACAAGGCCGGGTGATTGAAAGAATTAATTCCATACTGAAACTCGAACCGATAAAAGACCTACTTATTGCCGGAGATCGCACCACATTCAAGTCCGTCCTGAAAAACTCCCCCGAAATATGTGGTTGCGCCTTGGAATACGAACCGGGCTATAAAGATCATGATGTGTTTGCTTACCGCCATAAGGACTCCGTCCATTTCAAGAAATTGTCACACGGTAGTATCCATTTTTCCACAGAACGTTTAGACAAAGACGCCCATACTCAAAGAAAATCTTATTGGAGCGGCTACTATTACAGTTTTTCCTATATCAAGCAACGGGTTTTCTCCCGTTTCGAACCGATGTATGATTCGAAGAACCAATTCGTGGGGTATTTACGACTGGATATTTTCTTAGAAGAATTCACGGATTTTGTCAATCATCTGTCTCTCTACAAAACAGGTTATGCCTATCTGATGAACCGGAATGGTATCCTGATTGCCCACCCGAATCAAGAAATCCAGATGTTCAGTGATATTCGTAAATACGCAGAAACTAAAAATATTGATTACGAGAAAATCCTCAAAAAAGCCACGAAAGAAGAAAGTGGATCGGGTGAAATATCCATTGATCACGTTCGTTTCTTCGTGTATTTCAAACATATGCCCCACACGAAATGGGTGTTGGTCGTTATCTGTCCGCATCACGAAGTATTTGATTCAATCGCCCGTGTTAACGATCTGATCTTGATCTGTTGTATCTCCTGCTTGATTCTTCTCTTCTGGGTGGTTATCCGGGTGATCAAGCGTTTATTCTACCCGTTGAAACAATTCTCAACAGTCACACGCATGATTGCTGACGGAAATTTTAAT
>DYVS01000333.1:0-7711 GCA_020743075.1 Butyricimonas virosa
TATTAATGAAAAATGATACCGTTTATGCGAAATAATTTGTTGGATCAAGAAATACGTGAACGTTTATTAAGCTATATCAACGGAGAGCTGGACGAGATGGAGCGCCTTTCTGTTGAAAGTTGGTTGAGAGATAAACCGGAAAATCGGGAGGCATTTCGTCTCTTGGAAAAGGATTGTTTATTTATTCGTTGGGCGGGAAAGGAACGGGAGGTGAATGTTGGAAAGAGAAAAACAATCTTGTTACAAGAAATTCGTCGGGTGAGAGTTCGGAAAATCCGGTTCCGAATAGCGGCTACTGTGGCTGTATTGATGGCGGTGGGAGGAATGTACTTGTTTGTATCTCCACCAACTTATGAAAAGATGCTGGCAAAAAATGAACCGGTGATACGACATGCTTATCCTCAGGCGAAATTGATTCTTTCCACGGGTAAAGAGATTGATTTGACGAAAAATATAGGGTATATTCAAGAGCAGGATGGTTTTGTTGTAGCGTTGGATAGTAACAA
This sequence comes from Butyricimonas virosa, assembly GCA_020743075.1. GTDB lineage: Bacteria > Bacteroidota > Bacteroidia > Bacteroidales > Marinifilaceae > Butyricimonas > Butyricimonas virosa_A. The sequence continues at coordinate 507 of DYVS01000333.1, forward strand.
AATGCTTGTTTATGACGGAGTTCAGGTGATTGAATCGAAAAAAACGATATATAATAAAATTATCGTTCCTAGGGGAGGGGAATTTTTTCTGACGTTATCCGATGGGACGGAGGTATGGTTGAACGCGGATTCCGAATTGGAGTACCCGGTAAATTTTGTTTCTGATGAACGAGCTGTGAAGTTAAGAGGAGAAGCTTATTTTAAAGTGAAGAGAGACACGACAAAGCCATTCCGGGTGACTTCCGGGAAATATCGTTTACAGGTGTACGGGACGGAATTTAACATGAATACTTATCATCAGGAAGAGATTCAAGTGGTTTTGGTACAGGGTGCTGTTGGATTCCGGGCGAACTTGTCAACACCGGAATTGCGGTTGAAACCGAATCAATTGGGAGTGGCGAATGAATTGACGGGAAAGACGGAAATAAAGGAGGTGGATATTTATCCTTATATTGCATGGAAAAATCAAGATGTGGTGTTTGTGAATGAAAGGTTAGAATCAATTATGGAGAAGATTGAGCGGTGGTATGATGTGAACGTCTTTTTCCAAAACGATTCGCTGAAAGATGTCAGGCTGTATGGAAATATTCAACGTTATACCGATATACAGGATTTGTTGTTCTTTTTGGAGAAGACCTCCGGGGCTCGTTTTGGTATAAAAGATCGAACGATTATTATTAATAATAAATAAAAACGGAGAGTTGTGGCGACTCTCCGGGGATTGTAATAACCAGTAATGACTTTCTTGCAAAAAGTTATTACCATGTTTAACACAAAAATTTAGAAACAAATTTATGAAAAAAAAGAACAGGTCGTGCCATTTCTTTGGAAAAGCACGAGAAAAAGTTTGGAAAACAATGAAATTACATGCTTTTTTTATCATTTTTTTCGTTAGTTTGGCTTTGCCGGGTGTGGCACAAGAGCAAACAGTGACGTTAAAATTGACGGATGTAAATCTGTACGAATTGTTTGATGCAATTCGGAAACAGACAGGGTTGCGTTTCCTTTACAATGCGGAACAGATGAAAGAAGTTCCGAAGGTAAGCGTGGATGCAAAACAGGAGAAGGTGAAGGATGTTCTAATGAAAGTGTTGGCAAATACTCCTCTTACTTTCGAGTATGACAAAGATGTGGTGACGTTGGTGAAGAGGGAGGCAACAAATTCAGAGCCTCAGGTGAAATTGATTCAAGTGACGGGAAGAGTGGTGGATGAAAAAGGGAATCCTATTCCTGGTGCAACGGTACTTATTCAAGGGACAAGCCAAGGGGTTGCTACCGATGTAGAGGGACGTTACACGATTAATGTGAGACCGACGGATGCCTTACGAGTTTCTTTTGTCGGGTACAAGACTGAGGTGGTGGAATTAAAAGGAAAAACAAAAGTAAATGTTCGATTGAATCCTACTGCGGAGAATATTGAGGAGGTAACGGTGGTGGCATTTGGTGAACAGAAAAAGGAGAGTGTGGTAGCCTCTATTACAACAGTTGATGCAAAGACATTGAAATCTTCAAGTAGTGATCTAACGACTCAATTTGCAGGGAAAATTCCCGGAATGATTGCTTGGCAAACGGGAGGTCTTCCGGGTGCTTTGACCGAAGAGGAGATGAACACGAAGTTTTACATCCGTGGAATTACGTCGTTTCAAACTAACGCAAATATTGATCCTTTAATTTTGATTGACGGAGTGGAGTCTTCAAAATTGGATTTATCTCGTATGGCTCCGGAAGATATCGAGAGTTTCAGTGTGTTGAAAGACGCTTCAGCTACTGCCATGTACGGTGCTCGCGGGGCGAATGGGGTTATTTTGATCACTACTAAAAAAGGAGAAGAAGGGAATGTGTACACAACTGTCCGTTATGAAGCAGTAGTTTCTACTCCCACTCGTAAAATAGAAGTGGTAGATCCCGTTACTTACATGAAAATGTATAATGAAGCTTTATTAACTCGTAATCCGAATGCCATGCCACAATACAACATGGAACAGATAGATCGTACCGGATCAAAGAATTATCCTTCTTGGGTATACCCGGCTAATGATTGGTATAAAATCCTTTTTCACGATCATTCTCTTAACCATCGTGCCGGATTAAATATTCGGGGAGGTTCGCGTTTGGTGCAGTATTACGCATCTTTAAATTACAATCGAGATGAAGGTATGTTGAAAACTGATAAATTGAATCAGTTCGATTGTAATATCGTAAATAATGCATTTACATTTCGTACGAATTTAACAATCGATTTGAATGCGGGAATTAAGTTATTAGTGAATACTACAGCGTCTTATGACAAGTATCATGGACCTTTAGCAGATGTTTCTCAAGCATATCAAATGGTGTTTAATGCTTCTCCTGTGAATTTTGCTCCGACTTATCCGGCTGATGAGGCTCATTATTGGCCGCATATTTTGTTCGGAGGGTCTACCGTGGGAGATAATCCTTATGCAGCAATACAACAGGGATATACAGAACGTAGTCGTTATTCGGCGACGGCTCGGGCAGAGTATATTCATAATCTTTCTTCTTTGTTGAAGGGGTTGGAATTGCGTGCCAGTTTGGCTTTGAATAAAACGGGATATTATGCAAATCCTTTGACAACAGTACCATTTTTATATGAACTTGATAATTATGATTTTGAAACAGGGAAACATACACTTAAAGCTTTAAATCTCGATAACGGTCGTCGAACTTTGGACAAGCCATATAATGGTGGAGGTAGTACACAAGCGACTCAAGTGAGTTACGAGATTCGTGGATTGCATACTGCGGCTTGGGGGGAGCACCAAACGAGCTTAACGGCGGTGATGAATGCGCAAGAGACTACTACTTCGGATTACTCGTCTGCATTAGATGTTATCCCGCAGCGTAACTTAAGTTTTTCTATGCGGGGAACTTATGGGTTTAAAGATCGTTATTTTTTGGAAGCAAGTTTCGGATATAATGGTTCTGAGCGATTTGATCATAATCATCAATGGGGATTTTTCCCGGCAGTTGGAGGTGCTTGGGTTGTTTCTAAGGAACGTTTTCTTGCGGATCATACTGCTCATTGGCTCTCCTTCTTGAAATTGCGGCTTTCTTGGGGGCAAGTGGGAAATGATGGTATCATTTCTACACCTCGTTTCACGCATCTTCCTGTAATTGATAAACCGACAACGAATAGTCCTCGTCCTGGTGAACTAATGAAAGCTAGATATAAAGTGAGTTCTTATCCTAATGAAAAGATTGAATGGGAAATTGCAGAACAAGCAAACTTGGGTGTAGAACTAAAATTATTTGATGGGATATTTGAAGTGAATGCAGATTTTTATCAAGAGATTCGTCACAATATTTTGGATTACCGTAGAACAGTGCCTTCGTCCATGGGATTGGAAGAGTATCAATTGGCTAATGTGGGCAAAGCCCGTTCCCGCGGTATAGACCTTTCGGGTAAAATTCAACATGCTTTCAGTAATGATTTGTGGATAATCTTGAACGGAACATTCACGTACAGTAAAGCAATTTATCAAAAAATAGAGGAAGCTATGGATAAACCGGCGTGGCAAATGAAAAAAGGACATGAAATTTCTCAATCCGTGGGATATATCGCTGAAGGTCTGTTCCGAGGGCAGGCAGAAATTGATAATTCTCCCGTGCAAGGAGGTGATGTGATGCCCGGGGATATTCGTTACCGGGATTTAAACGGGGATGGTGTGATTGACGTGAATGATGCCACGCATATCGGTTTCCCGACGACACCGCGGGTGATATACGGTTTTTCCGGTTTTATTAATTACAAAAATTGGGAATTTAGTTTCTCTTTTCAAGGTTCAGGGAAACGAGGCTTTTTTATGGATCCCATGCAAATCAATCCTTTTGTGAATAATAAAGCTATGTTAAAGGCTATTTATGAGGATCACTGGAGTGAGGATAATATGAAAGAACGTCCCTTCTGGCCGCGGCTCTCCACGCAATCTATAAATATTCACAATCCGCAGGAATACTGGGCGAATAACGTGGAGCAGCGGACAAGTACCTATTTTATGCGTGAATGTAAATTCTTGCGTTGTACGGCGATAGAGTTGGGGTACAACATTCCGAGGAAACTGATGACAAGATTGAGAATGCAAACAGCGAAATTTTACGCTCGCGTAAACAATCCGTTCTTGATATCTAATTTTAAAGTATGGGATGTTGAATTGGGGAGTTCCGGGTTCAATTACCCGATACAACGTACGTTTTCACTAGGGATGAATATTAGTTTCTAACCAAAAAAATCGAATGATGAAATATTTATTATCCATTATATGTTCCGCAGTCTTGTTTACTTCTTGTGGCGACTTCTTGAATATGGTGCCGGAGAAAGACATCGAGACCGTTGAGAGTATTTTTGAAATTCGGTCGAGAGCCGATATGTGGTTAATGGGAGTGTATTCACAAGTTGCTCCGTTAGCGACCTCTTTTGCTGCCAATCCTGCATTTTATGGTGCAGATGAATTTGTTATGTGTGAGGTAATTCGTAATGAAAGTAGAGGAGGATTTGTAACATACCCAGGAGCGAAAATTGCCGAGGGATTACAGATGTCACAGGATCCTTATGGCAATATTTGGGATAAAGGTGGAGAAGGTAACTCGATGTGTTCTTTTTACGAGAGTATACGTAATTGTAATACATTTTTGGAAAATATTGATAATGTATACAATATGGAAGGTGTGGAGAAACGACAATGGAAGGCTGAGATACAAGCATTGAAGGCTTATCTTTACTTTGAGTTAGTACGTCGTTATGGACCAATTTGTTTAGTACCCGAGAATGTGAGCGTGGATGCACCTCAAGCTGATATATACAAGCAACGTTCTCACGTGGATACTTGTTTTAAGGCTATCGTGAATTTGCTGGATGAGGCTAGTGAATATCTGCTAGTAAGGTCGGCGAAGACGTTTGATCGCTCTGCTTATTTTAGCAAGGAGGCTGCGATGGCATTGAAAGCAAGAGTTCTGCTTTATGCTGCTTCACCGCTTTTCAACGGGAATGAATTTTATTCGGATTTTAAAAATAAAGATGGAGGATTACTTTTTAGTACAGAGTATGATCCGGAAAAATGGCGTTTGGCGGCTGAGGCGGCAGAGGCAGCGATAGAAGTAGCCGAGGCGGCGGGACGTAAATTGTATGCGGAGTCGAGTGGAGAGGGATCCGATTTGTTAAATGTGATGCGCGATGTAGAATACAGTGTGCATTCTATATTCGATAACCCGGAAGCTTTATTAGAGTGGAAATGTAGTTTCCCGTATGCACATTTTTTACCAAGGCTTGAACGTAATGAAAATCATTATAATTCCGGTTTTACGGGAGGAATAAACCCATCCATGAAAATGGTAGAGATGTACTACACGAAAAATGGTTTGCCGATCGATGCAGACAATACTTGGGATTACACCGGGCGTTATCAAGTGAGTAAAGAATCTGATTCTCGTTATAATAATGTGGTCGTGTTAAATAAAGATGTGTTAGGGCTGCATTTGGGGCGAGAACCTCGTTTTTATGCTAATATCGCAGCAGACCGTACGTATTGGAGACGAGGTCCTAAAGGGAGTACGGTAGAGAATAATTTGCTAGTAGAGGCTTATAAGGGAGAAGAATTCGGAACGTCGTTGGATATTATTACCAGTAATGCTTATCAAAATGTAAATGGATACTGGTGTAAAAAACATACTTATTCCAATTTGCAGACGAGAGCGTATTCTGTCGGTGCGGATGAAACTTTCCCGGTGATCCGTTTAGCGGAACTTTATTTGATTCAAGCGGAAGCATGGAATGAGTACGAAGGACCGAGTAGTAAAGTGTATGACCCGTTGAACAAAGTTCGTGAGCGAGCCGGAATCCCGGATGTTGTTACTGCTTGGAAATCTTACTCTAAAAATCCGGAAAAAGTGGATACAAAAGAGGGAATGCGAGAGATTATTCGCCGCGAGATTGATATTGAATTTGCTTTCGAGGGACATCGCTTTTTTAATCTTCGTCGTTGGAAGATAGCGCATGAAGTATTGAATGAGCGACAAGTAGGATGGAATATACTTGGAGAGAATGCACAGACTTTCTATAATAATTATGAAGGTCCTGTAGAAGTAGAAGCTAAGCGTAAATTTACGGCTCCGAGGGATTATCTGTTCCCGATCAAAGCGGAGGAAATATTAATTTCCAGTATTATCCAGAATCCCAATTGGTAGAAAATGTTTAAACAATAGATTATGAAACATACATTATTTTTATTTGTTATATTATTAGGATTGTTTGCCTGCCAGGATGATGATGTTTTTTTTGATATTAAGATGTCAGAAGATAAGATTCGGTTCGAGCCTGTTCCGGGAGGAGCAATGATGTATTATAGTCTGCCTGCCGATATGGATGTTTTTGCCGTTAATCTTCGTTATAAAGATTGTCGCGGACATGAAATGTTGAAAGTGGGAGATTACGGGGGAGATTCTCTTCTGTTAGATGGTTTTAATGAAGCCCAAAAGAATATCCCTGTTTCTGTTACTCTTGTTAATCATCGTAACGAGGAGTCTGAACCGCTTCATTTGACGTTTGACACGCAGGACTCTGCTCCTTATTCTTTTTTCGAGAAAGCCGAGGTTTCCTCTTCTTGGGGGGGATTCCAGTTGATATATGACGCTCCCAAACAGGTGTCGGGAATGTTACATGTTTTTTATTTGGGAATGAATCCGCTTACACAGCAGATGGATACCATTTTGATGAAAAGCTCTCCCATCATCAAAGGTGGCGACACGCTTCTTTTCCCCTTGCAACAGGAAAGAGCGGTGAACACGGTTGTTGTTCGTACGCAGGATTATAGGGGATATAGGGTAAAACAACAAATATGGGAAGATGTGGAAGCTTATTTCCCTGAAAAATTGGATACTTCCAGTTTAAAATTTATTGATGTGCGTGGTTTATCTATAGAAAATGATGAAGATAAAAGTGGAATAAAATATTTGTTTGATGGGGATATCAAGGGAGACCAACGAATGAAATCCGGGAAAGGCAATATGGTACATACTTTCCTGGCTGGTCCGGGAGCTACAGGAGCCCCTTTTATTATTGATTTGAAAGGAGAGAGAGTTCCTGCGCAGGTACGGATTTATACTATGTTAAATACTTTAAAATATAATGTTTTAGGAGTGGATTATTTTACAAAGCTTCCTAAATCTCCTTTGGGAGGTATATGGTTATC
>DYVS01000334.1:0-10053 GCA_020743075.1 Butyricimonas virosa
TATGTAAGATTCGCCTAGAAAGAACTTGGTTATAATTGTCGAAAATGCGAGACAATAGTAGGGTATTGAATTTCAATACCCTTTTCTGTTTATCGGGTGTTGAACCGTGAAACAGGAACCTTCTCCGATTTTGGAAGTTACTGTGATCGTTCCATTTAGATGCTCCATGATGGTCTGGCTGATAGCTAGGCCTAATCCTGTTCCTTGGACGAAACAGTTGCCTTTGTAGAATCGTTCGAAAATACGCTTCATATTATCTTCACTAATTCCGGAGCCCGTATCTTTCACGAAAATGGAGACCTGATTGTTTTCCTGCCTAAAGCCAAGCGTGACAGACCCTTGGGATGTGAATTTGATGGCATTGTTGATCAAGTTGTTGATGACTTGCTTTAAGCGTAAAGGATCGGTTGTGATAATCGTGTCGGTTGCTGGAATATCCAGAATCAGTTCTAGCTTTTGTGGGATATTTATCTGCTGGGCCCGGTAAATGTTCTGTAATAAAGGGGTAAGTGGTTGTGCGGTAATATTGAAAACCATCGTGTTTGATTCTATTTTCGAGAGGTCTAGAATGTCGGATATAAGTGCCAATAATTGTTCACAATTCAAGTGGATTAGAGATAGGTATTCTTTGATTTCTTCTTTTTCGAAGGCCATATCTCCATCAACCAGTAAATTGGAAAAACCGACAATGGCATTTAATGGAGTCCGAATTTCATGACTCATGTTGGCAAGGAATGCACTTTTAAGCTTATCGCTTTGTTGTGCTTTGTCACGAGCTTTGGTCAATTCTTCTTCAATTTTCTTGTGTTCCTGTGTACTCATACAGACACCAACGAGTCGGAAAGGAGTTTGTGTTCCTTGGCCGAGATAAGTGGATTGAGCCTAGAACCATTCCCATTGTCCGTCGCCCCGCCGAAGACGGTAGCTCACGGGTGTCTCGATTAAACTTCCATGAACAGTGAGCGTAAGAGCCGTGATGACCCCTTCAATATCATCGGGATGTACCATTTGGGCAAATTGTTCGTTTGTCAGTGTGCAATCTCCGGTTGGAATACCAAGGTATTCGAAATAACGTGGATCAATAATCATTAGATTATATTTTATGTCGTATGACCAAGGAAATATCTTTGTGCGGTGTAGGGCCATGTTTAACACGTATTCTTGGGTAAGTTCGGTCACGACATTGCGGAACGTGAATATGATATAACTAGAATCTTTTTCCTTGATAACTTTTTTGAAATAGCCTTTTGCTAGAAAAGAGATGGCATTGGTGGTCCCGTGAATGAACGTGTCAGGTGGAAGTGTAACTTTCTGCTTGTCTTTTTGCATGAGACTCAAGAGTTCATCCAGAATATTGATGTTCTCGTGGAAAATTGAAAATACTTCTCGTATGTTTTTATTCTTTATGTTTTGTTTTTGTATTCCTAACTCGGTAGCAGCTTGACTATTTGCCTGTTTGACTATCCCATTCGGGGTTAATAGTATAAATCCAGCCGGTACGGAATCAAGAAGTTCACTTGCGAACTTTTGCTGCGTGTCTAATTGTTTTTCTCTTACTTGTCTTTCGTGTTTCCGTTTTCGTGCTATCAAGTAGAAAACGAGGGAGAGAATGACGATAGCGGCAAGTAGAATAATGTTTAATATTATACTATATCGGATAGAGTCGGTGCCAGTGAATAGATTTATCTGGTCAATCATGATATTTGGTGTGTTGTGTTGTTTAATTGATTATTCCTGTATTCCCGAGGGGACATCTTCATGATGCGTTTGAAGAATTTTGTGAAGGCAGATGGAGAGGGAAAATTCAGGCTATAACCGATTTCTTGTATGGTCTTGGTACTTGAAACAAGCAGGGATTGTGCCGACGTGATCACGTAATAGTCAATCCATTCCCCGGCAAATTTTCCACTTGCAGCACGAATAATGGATGATAAGTATTTGGGAGTCAGGCATAATTTGTTTGCGTAGAAAATAATGTCACGTTCTTTGAGGTGATGTTCTTCCACGAGCGTGATAAAGCGGTTGAACATGTTATCGGGGTGTGATAGTTCGAAATTTTTATCTTGTATATGACAGTAAACAAAATTGTAAAGATCATAAAACAAAGCATGTGCTAATTTGTGTACGGCTAGTTCCGAAAAATGGGGATTCAGTTTATCTGTTTTCCTAGATAATAATGAATAATATGATTCCAATAGTTTAATTTCATCTTCGTTGATTCCGATTACCGGATGGAATTGCATTTTGAACCGCAAGGGAAGCATTTCTTGGCACTTCTCGTTAAAATAATCTGACGAGATGAAAATAATCCTCGCCTCGTAATCCGGTGTTGTATGAATTGGCTTGATGACTTGCTTGGGGAACACGATAATTAAGTGGTCCTTTTTGATACGATAGTTTTGAGTATTGATTATGACTTCCGCTTCTCCCCAGGTACAAAGTGAAAAGGAACAGGTTTCAGTCACGATGATTCCCTGCTTCCTAATTTCTTCTCCAATGAATGCTTTTTCATTGGTCACGTGGTTGTAAATGATTAGACTTTCCGAGGTATAATCTGGGGGTACTCGTTGGGCGAGTTCCTTGATAGTGATTGGTGTGGATTCTTTCATTTTTCCATCTAAATAGTTGAGCAAAGGAATGAATAATCTGCTATATATCCAATGGCGTTCCGACGTTTAGTTTATTTATACCGTCCTAAAGGAAATTAATAATTTATTGACAATTCACACGCTTTATTCGGGAAGTTGTTTTTTGTTGATGACCGTTTGGTTATTTCCCGGAATATTTCTACTTTTAAAACATCGTATTTGAATGGTTGCCGAAAAATCAGATCATGATTGTGGCTCGCTTTTTGTAAACTCAAAATAAAACAAACAAGTAATTTCATGAAAAGGCGTGTAAAATATAAGATGAAGGCCGGGCTAGAGATAGTCGGAGTGTTCTTATTCGTGGGCTTTTTAGCTTCATGTAGTAGTTACAAAGTGCTGAATATTGACGTGTTGCATCCGGGAGAGTTGAATGTCGGAAACAAGAATGCGCAGATTTTGTTTATTGACCGGAAGCTGGTGCATGAGTCGGATTCTCTCTCCGCATACCAGTTGTTTGCTAGTTTGCGGTTACGGAGAGATGAGGTTGTTAATCATTTCTATAACGGGGTGCGTGACGGGTTACGTAACGGGGTACAACCTATTTTGTTGGTTAAAGGGTTGGGATTGAACACGGGATATATTCCGGACGGGTATACCCCTGCGCCGATTTCCCCGGAAGGTATTGCCGCGTTGGAAAAAATTTCCGGACAAACATACGTTCTCTCGGTGGAATATTGTAAGTTCGGGCTGGATGGTGCGAGTCGGTTGATGCTTGATACTAATCTCTTCGTGCGTTTATATGACCCAGAGGGTATTGTGGTGGATTCCGCAACTACTCATAAATTGGATGATGTGGACGAGACGCTATTCGAGGGAAATAATTATGATATAATTTGTAATTTCTTTTACAATAACGGAGTGAAGTATGCGGAACGTTTGGCGCCGACATGGCAACCCGAACAGCGTAGGATTTACACGAATAACCGTCTGTTGAATCTCGGTTACTATCATTTTGAGAATGAGAATGACGAGGAGGCACAACGGATATGGAATGCGGCCTTGAACTTGAAACCCAAGGTGGCAGCTCGTGCTGCGGTGAACTTGGCATGGTTCTATGAAAAAGATGGTAACTTTTCGTCAGCGAAAGCTTTATTGGAGGCGGCTTTGAAAACATTACAAGCAAATAACATCAATGACAACTTGTCCGTATATATTACGGATTACATAAAGCGTTTGGAGAAACGTATCCAGGATGAAACCAAAATTATGGAACAGTTATAAACGATTTTAAAGCATGAGAAATTTCGATTATTACAATCCCGTGAAAATTCTTTTCGGGAAAGGAAAAATTGCCGAGATCGCAAAATGGATTCCGAAAGGGATGAAAGTTATGATGACCTACGGTGGTGGAAGCATCAAGAAAAACGGTGTCTATGAACAAGTGATGGATGCGTTGCAAGGGTTTGATATTGTAGAGTTCGGGGGTATCGAGCCAAATCCGAAATACGAGACTTTGATGCGAGCCGTGGAATTGGCAAAACAGGAAAACGTGGGATTTCTTCTGGCTGTAGGAGGAGGTTCCGTGATTGACGGGACGAAATTTATTGCTGCTGCAACTTGTTTCGAGGGGAATGAACCTTGGGATATCGTGGCAAAAGGTGCACGGGTGAATGCGGCACTTCCGTTGGGAGCCGTACTGACCCTTCCGGCTACAGGATCGGAAATGAATAGTGGCGGGGTGATCACTCGCCAGTCCACTTTGGAAAAACTGGCATTCAATTCTCGTCACGTGTTCCCGAAATTTTCTGTACTGGACCCGATGGTGACTTATTCATTACCTATGAAACAAGTGGCTAACGGGGTGGTCGACACTTTCGTGCATGTTATGGAACAATATTATACTTTCCCGGAACAAGCTGAGATACAAGATCGTTTTTCTGAATCAATCTTGAAGACTTTGATTGAGTTGGGACCAAAGTTGATTCATGCCGAGAAACCGAATTATGAAGATCGGGCCAACTTCATGTGGGCGGCCACGATGGGGTTGAACGGTTTGATTGCCTGCGGGGTATCGCAAGACTGGTCAACTCACCATATCGGTCATGAATTGACCGCTTTCAACGGGTTGGATCATGGGATCACGCTGGCGATCGTTTTGCCGGGAGTGATGAATGCCACGAAAATTAAACGTCGTGAGAAACTGTTGCAATATGCCTCACGTGTGTGGAATATTGACACGGATCAACCCGATGCAGTCGATCAGGCGATTGCTCGTACGGAACAATTTTTTAATGAATTGGGTGTGAAGACCCGCTTGTCTGATTACGGCGTGGGTATTGACACGATCGACCGCATCGAAAAGCGTTTCCGTGATCGGGGGGATTTTGCCCTAGGCGGTATCGATGATGTGAACGTGGATAATGTGAGAGCGATATTAACTTCAAGACTTTAATAATTGAGAATGGAGAATTGAAAATGGAAAATGGCAAAGGTGTCTTTTTTCAAATTCAATTCTCCATTTTCAATTTTCAATTTTCAATTGCCTATGTTGCGTGTATATCGGGCTTCTGCCGGTGCGGGGAAGACGTTTGCTTTAACGATGGAATATTTCAAGATCGTTTTTAATGCTTCTTCCGAGTATAAAAACGTGCTTGCCGTGACCTTTACGAATAAGGCCACGGAAGAGATGAAATCCCGTATCGTGCGGGAATTGAACAAGCTGGCGGAAGGCCAGAAGAGCGATTACCGGGAGGAACTTAAACGAACGCTGAAATTGACAGACGAGCAGGTGAGGGAACGGGCCGGAGTGTTGCGTACTTTGATTCTGCACGATTACGGGCGGTTATCCGTGACGACGATAGATCGTTTTTTTCAACGGGTAATCAAAGCGTTTACCCGTGAACTGGGGATATTTCCCGGTTATAATGTCGAGTTGGATAGTGACTACGTGTTACAACGAGCCGTGAACCAGGTGATGCAACGCATGAATAAGGATAAGGAATTAAGGGAGTGGATTACCGAGTTGATGAGTGACAGCGTGGAGGATGCCAAATCGTGGAGCGTGAAGAGTAAGATCGCAGAGTTGGGGAAGGAATTGTTTGGTGAGAGTTATATGCTTTTCAACAAGGATGTGAGGGATAAGTTTAACGATCGAGGATTCCTGAAAGGTTATAAGATGTTCTTGCAAGGTGTGATCTCCCGTTTCGAGGATCGCATGGAGATGTTCGGGCAGTCTGCTTGCCGGTATATCGAGGAGAATGGATTGCATGCGGAAGATTTTAAAGGAGGGAAACGAAGTTTTATAAATTATTTTTACAAACTGCGGGATAAAAGTCTGGATAAGATTCCCGATTCTGTTCGGAAAGCAATAGATAACCTGGATGAATGGGTGACGAAAAAGCATGATTCGTCGATCCGGATGTTGATTGAGCATATCTACCCGGAACTGAACACGAACTTGCGGGAAAGTGTTGAGTATTATGACGAGAATCTTCGGGATTACGTGTCTGCAGTTTTGCTCTCGAAGAATCTTTACCAATTGGGAATTTTGAATGACTTGTACGGAGAGGTGAGAGATTATTGTGATGAAAAAGGACTCATGTTACTGAGTGACACCACCCGTTTACTTAATATGCTGATTGCCGGGAATGATACTTCTTTCTTGTTCGAGAAAACAGGGAATTTCTACAAGCATATCATGATTGACGAGTTTCAGGACACCTCGACCATGCAATGGGGAAATTTCCTGCCGCTTGTCGTGAACACGCTTTCCGAGGGAGGAAGGGCTATGATCGTGGGGGACGTGAAACAAAGCATCTATCGATGGCGTAACGGGGACTGGCGTTTGTTGGCAGAAGGGATAGAGCATGATTTGGCTACTTTCGGCACGGATAACGTGATTCTAGAGTATAATTGGCGGAGTTACAAGGAGGTGGTGGAATTCAATAACCGGTTCTTTATCTTGGCTGCATGGCGATTAAAGGAGTTGTATGACAGTGAATGTGGGGAAGAGAATGTTTATTCCCGTTCGATTACGGAAGCCTATTCCCGACCGGAGCAACTTGTAAGCCGTTCGGGAAGTGGGTACGTGGAGATTCGTTTCAGTGGGGAAAAACAAGAAGAGGGGAGTGATGAGGAGATCATGGACTCTGTCGTGGATGTTGTCAATGACACGATGCACCGGGGAGGAGAGCTGAAAGACTGTGTGATTCTTGTGCGTAATGGTAAGGAAGGCGCTTTCGTTGCCGATTACTTGATAGAATATAATAAGCGGGAGAATATTTCTTTTCCGATACCTTTTATATCTAATGATTCGCTATATGTTTCCTCGTCGCCTTACGTGGAATTAATTATTAACGTGCTACGTTATATGGTGGAACCGTATGACGCGGTGAATCGAACGGTGTTGCTTTATAATTACCGAACTTTTGTCCGGGGTGAAGATACTTCACGGGAAGATGTTCTTTTCAAGGCCGGTAGTACGGACGAGAGTTTTCTTGACACGATCGACTTGCCGTTTTTACGGGAGCCGGAGAAACTGACATTTAGTTCCTTGTTCGAGATCACGGAGACGATTATAGAGGCTTTTGGTTTGCGGGCCAGGACGGAAGAATTGCCTTACTTGATCGCTTTCCAAGATATTCTTTTTGATTACGAGAAAAACAACACGAACAGTATTCCTATTTTCCTTGAATGGTGGGAGAAGGAAAAGGATAAAAAAGTGTTATCCACCTCGGAAGAAGTGGATGCCGTGCGAATTCTCACGATACATAAATCCAAAGGGTTGGAATTTAAAACGGTTATTATTCCTTTCTGTGCCTGGGATCTTGATGATACCCGTCACGGACGCCGGATATGGTGTCAGAACCGGGAGGAGGGTTTTAGGGATTTGGAGTATGCACCATTGAACTATTCCTCTAAACTGGTAGATAGTCATTTCCGGGAGGATTACTTCAGTGAACACGTGAAAGCTTATGTTGACAACTTGAATCTGCTTTACGTGGCGTTCACGCGGGCGGAACGGGAGTTGTATGTTTTGCCTTACGCACCCAAGATAACGAAAGAAGGGAAACCGTCAGATATTGGTGCTTTTCTCTTTCAAGTTTTAGAGGCAAGCGGGATGCCGGAATGGAATTCCGAGAATTCGAGCTTGATCATCGGGGAGAAACAGTTGATAACCGGTAAGGAAAAAATAGAAGACGATAATACATTAAGTCTGGCGGAATATCCGATTTATGAATTGAACGAGCGGGTGAGTGTCCGGTATAAATATGAAGATTACACGGATCCGGAGACAACAGAGATTTCTGCCGTTGACGAGGGGAAAATGTTACATGAGATATTCCGTCGAATCGAGACTGTGGATGATATCGATCGGGCGGTAAATGATATGTATCATTCTGGTTTGCTTACTTTGGTGGAAAGGGAAAATTACCGGGAGCAGGTAGTGTCTTATTTGAATGACCCTGTCCATTCGGAATGGTTTGATGGTCGATATAAGGTTATTAATGAACGGGATATACTTTTCTGTAACTCGGGAAAAGCTCGTCCGGACCGGGTTATGGTTGATGGGAAAAAAGCCATTGTTGTGGATTATAAATTCGGTCAGAAAGAAGAGAAATCGTATATCCGGCAGGTTGGTTTTTATTGTAAAACATTACGGCAGATGGGTTACACTGATGTGGCGGGTTATATTTGGTACGTTCCCTTGAGGAAAGTAGTGTCCGTGTGAGGACATAAAAAATGGGAAGTTTGCATTTGAAACTTCCCATTTTTTATATTCGGAGATTTATTTATCTACGATAATCTAGTCTCTTTTTGCCAAGAGGAACACTAACACCTAAGTAGGCATTTACCCGGTTGGCGTCACCTGCTGATTTGGTCATCAAATAGTCGGAGCCGATGAAAACAGGGCCTAATTTCAAGCCTATTCCCAGCGTTTCGAAGTCACTATGTAAGAAAGAGTAACTTAATGTTGCCCCGAACCAGTTTCTCGGACGGTAGTTTGCTGAAAGCGTCAATTCGGAGTAAGCTTTAGGCTGAGTGAATTGAGTAGAGGACAACAGGCCGAATCCGAGTTTGTTATTCAAAAGAGTGTATTCTGCTCCGAGGTTCAAGGTTGAGCGAAGACTGGTACTCCGACTTTTGGTTTTCTCTTCCGTTTGGAATTGGATCAAGTCAAAGTCGAAAATATCTCCTGCCTCATAATTTTCATAGTTCGGGTTTTCAGGGTCTATATTGATCAAATCACCATAATCATGTTCACTATTAGTCGTGGCAATCGTGGTAGATGATTTTGTCCAGCTAATGAATCCCAAGTCGAGAATAGCGGCTGACACATTAATGCAACCAAGAAAATTGTAACTTGCTCCTAAATCGATACCGAATCCATAACCGGATACTCCGGGAGAATCGAAATCAATATCATCGATATAGTTGTTTTCGGAATCATGGCTGAATTCCAAACCTTTCATGGAAGTTTCCAAACGCCCTTTTGTTTTAACTTTCCAAGATTGATAGCTTGAAATGTCACTAGTATTTACATTTGCGTAGATCTGGTCAATTTTCGCATCCAAGTTTCCTAACCCGACTAAAAATTTCACACGTCCGCCGACGGTCAAGTCCTTTGTAACCGGTCGGGAATATCCTAATCCTATTTCAGTGAAAATATCTGCGTGGAGTTCCATATCCCGGATGTCGTATTTTTCGTTAAGTCCCTCGAATGAATCCGGGTCAATATTAGCATAACGGGCAAATTCGAACATCTTCTTCGGGATGGAGGCGCTAATAATAGAACGGGCTCCCAAGTTCACGGTCCAGAATCCTTTCCCGCTATAAAAACCGAAAGAAATAACGTCCACCGTCAAGTCGATATTCATCGTGTTCTTGTTGTCCAAACGATTCATAAACTTATCGCTGTTCAGAAAGTCATTCTCGTTTTCGATAATATCGATAAAATCATCGATACTCAATTTATTGGAAGATGCAGATAATCCGATAGCACCGATAGCCGGGATATTAAAATATCCTCTGGCGGGTTGCAAGGCAGGGTTCATTTTAAGTCTGGCCGGGACGTTGTCCATGAAATAAGAAGTTCTAAGTCCTTGTGCAAGACCCTCAGAAATCCACATGATAGACAAGAGTACAGCCATACAGCTAACTTTCAAAAAGGTAAAACTTTTTTTCATAAATAGTGTCGTTTATAAATCTGATTTGATATTTATTACGATACAAAATTGTCATTTTATTTTAGAATAGACAAGGATTATTATTAATTATTTGTTTCATTTTAATGTAGTGAAGGCATAATTTATCATCTGATATTTGGAAATGTAAAATAGATACTCTATCTTTGCACTCGAAAAACGAAAGAAGTTCTGCTTGTATTGCGGGATGGAGCAGTTGGTAGCTCGTTGGGCTCATAACCCAAAGGTCGTCTGTTCGAGTCAGGCTCCCGCTACAAAAT
>DYVS01000335.1:0-10018 GCA_020743075.1 Butyricimonas virosa
CAATGCAGCAATGTTATTTCCTGATCACCGAAATCTTGGAGTAATTGCACTTTTTCCGCCACGTAATCATACGCATATAGTTTCGAACCCGTAGCGTAAATCAGATATGTTCGTTGCGCACTAGCCCCGAAAAATTTGGCTTTATCAAAGTCCGTGGCTTTATCCAGTAAATATTTCTTCTTTTTCACGACACTCTCCCATCCCCACTGGTACATGATCACGTAGGAATACAAATACCTGTGCCCCTCGTCATCCTTCAATATCGTGTAAGAATACCCATCCAGAAAACGGCTGTTAATACTCGTGACATAATCCAATCCTGTTTTCCAGGAAAAAATCTCCACATCCTCCCGTGTATCCTTTAACGTATCGCAACGCCCGGCAGGCGACCCGTAAGCCCTTCCCCCGGCATAAACAAAACGCTGCTCGGTCTTATTATACAAAATATAAATGAACGCCATCGCTTGAGGATTATACGCGATTTTATCCCCGACATCAAAAAGATCATAGGAACCCTTGTAATGATTCGCCGGATTCTGAAAGATAGAACTTTGAATCATGGAACTATTGTGAAACAACACATCATCAATAATAGCCACCCGGTTATAATTACGTATCTGTGCCACATCCTGAAGCGTGAAATGTTCCAGACTCCCCGGGTCAAAGAAATTATATTTCAAATGCGTGTGGTCTCCCCCTTTGAAATCCTCTCGATTCAGACGATATGTTCCATCTCCCGTTGACACGTGAATCATGTTATCCACATAATTATCAACCACCCACACTTTCACCGGATCTTTTAAGACAGGAAGTCCACTTTCTTGCAGGATATTCTTTAGTACCATCGTGTCGACGGAATACGTGATCATATCCATCTGTGCCTCCCCGTTACTATTTTCACCAAGGATAACCCAGCCTTTGGTTAATAAATCTTGTACTTGAAAAGCGGTAGCATTCGAATACTCCATCGTGTTCAACGTGTCTTTCACTTTAAAAAACAAGGTATATTCCCCAGCCGATAAACTCATCGGATACACCAAATTACGGTCGTTACTAATGGGATATTCCACAAAACCCACAGCATTAGACCGGGCTACCCACTCATAGGTTAGATGCTTATTCTCTTCCAATTTGAATTCCAACTCCGGAGAGATCCGAAGTGTATCCACGTATGACGTGAGAAGATAAGCCGTATCGAATCCCCGGTTACCAATCGTTACTTCATTAAAATCATGGTAATCGTAATTTCCTTTATCATCATAACATCCCAGACATAGACTTAGCGTCAGCAGGATGGATAAACCTATTACATTTTTCATAGTCTTTATTATTCAATATTACTAAATTAAAGGTCCCACAGCCATTTTCACCGGATTCCCATCCTTGTCCAGATAATCCTCGTAAACCGTCTCCCCTTTTGCCTCCATCTCCTGCAAGTACCTATCTAGTCCTTGGGCGTAAGTACGCTGCCTTTCCATGTCCATATCTCTCACGTTATCGAAATCGGCCATTTGCAAGCCAAACATTTCACACAATAACTTCATCTTTTTCTTGGAATAGGGACCAAAATAATTTAACGTCCATGCCTTCGGCTGGAAAACCTCATCCGTGAGTCCCACCACGTGACGGATTGCATTTTGGTTCTCCTTCGTGTAATCCTCATACTCCAAAGGGCGCCAAATGTCCATCGGTAACGAGAAATATTCGTTCTCGACCAGCTGTAAGGTCACGTAATAAGTAGAATCCAACATCTTTTCCTGCCGGAATCCCGTGAACTCCACGAAACCATCCCGCTCGCCGGAGGGGATTACATATTGCTTTTCCAAGGGAGCATAATCTTCCCCCTCGGTCGCCGTAGTCGATGTATCAACAACCGATAAGGTAAAATAACGGTCATAATTCACCACCTTCCCCATCACCCGAACTTTCAGCCTTACCGTACTATCATTTTCCAACAACAACGAGAAAGGTATCAACGTCGTATCTACATGCGCCCATATCTCCGGATTTCCATACTGACTGGGCGGTACTTCCTGAACTGAAAAATAAATCCCGTCTTTCCCCTCGTAATCCATCATCTCTTTCTCGCACCCAAGAAACGACAGGACTACTGACAATAAAAATATATACTTTTTCATATGGCGAAATTTTAACTAATTATCTACACCGTTTTCTTTTCTATAATCCTGTTCCGTTTGCGGCAGATCGAACAGGTAAAAGCGTTCTTCCATGGAAATCACCTCTGCCAATTTCTCTCCGGATGCAATCTCGCTTTTCCCTTTCCGTTTATAAAGCCAGAATAATTGTCCCTCTCCCACAAATTCACGTTTGTATTCCTGCTCGACACACGTTGTCAAGTCAGCATCATCTTGAATATTTTTCACGTTACGTGCCGTACGGACGGCATTCAGGTAATTCCGTCCCTCCTTCGGGTCCGGACAACATTCAGCCGCGATAAGATACACCTCGGATACCCGGAGTATAGGCATGATATAACTATACCCTTTACTAATTTTAGTTACCGGATCAACATCATCTACCTCCTTGTATTTGATCACGTGGAGATAGGAGTTATTATCCGGATCGACCATTTCCGCAAACCAGTATGAAAGCCGATAATCATTATCGTCACCCTCGTACATATCCCGCATAATATCTTTATCAATACGCAACACACTTCCCTGTTTCAAACCGGAACCAAAACCCACCTCGTAAACGCTTTCCTTTCTTTTCAAATTATAGAGACCGAATAGGATCTCGCTTTGAAAAATACGGTCTTCCCTGTTTGTTGTCACGATCTCTTCCCGGGTTGCAAAAGGGAACCACTCATGCTCTTCACGAATTCCACGAATCATTTTATCAGCATACTCCCAAGCCACGTCCTTTTCCCCGCAATAGAGAGCCACACGAGCCATCAAAGCTTGAACGGCATAATAATTCAAACGCATGGAACGATAGCGAATGTCATTCACGCCACCTTCCGGGTCATCTCCCCACTCGGCCCCGGTTTCAATCACGGGATCATACCCGGCCAACGATTCCTCCGCACTTTTCAGATCTTCCATAATCAACCGGGCGATTTCTTTTGCCGGCAGTAAAGGATTTACTTTTGTCTCAGAATTCAAGGCATAAGGGATACACTCTTTTTCCTTGTCTTTGCTATAACTGGGTCCGAATATCCGGAATAGCTCGAAATGTAACAACGCTCGTAATGCCAGAGCTTCTCCCTTGATCACGTGATAATAGGTATCATCCAGCACTCCCCGATCCGACTCACAATGTTCCAATACCGTGTTGATATTATTCAACAGGGCATACGACCGACTCCAGCAACCACTCACGGCATTATTTCGGGCCACATTATCAAAATCGGCCAAAGACTTGGAAGCGTGATCTTTCTCTCGACAGGTATAGTATTGTGCCAAAATATCCGACATTCCCCATGTCAAAGTTTTCCCGTACAGACTGGAATTCAACAAGTCTATATAAATACCGTTCAATGCAGTCATGAATCCCCGGGTTGTACGGAAAAGATCGTTCTCCATAATCCGGTCCTCCGAACTGACTTTCAACCAATCGGAACAAGACAACGTGAGGGCTCCTAGCACCACGTATACTAAAAATTTCAATTTTCGTATCATATCCACACTTGTTTTAAAATCTTACACCTAAGGAAAAACTCAATGAGCGGGCAAAAGGATAATCCAAGCCTCGTTCCTCTTTGAAAGAAGAGATCCGGAAAATATCATTCATGTAAACCCGGAAATTCATCCCCTGAATTCCCGCTACCCGTAGCCATGCCGCATCCATATCATAACCGATGGAAATGGACTCTCCGGAAAAGGTGTTTTCCGTCACCACGAAACGGGAAGACATCGGCGTGGAAGCATAATTATCAATCGCCTTGAATTTCGACTTGTCCCCCGGTTTCTTCCAACGATCATACAAAGCCCGCTTGTCCTGATTCCTACCGATATTGTCTTGGGTGATATTTTCCACTTTATCATACAATGCCGAAGCCATTGTTTCGCCTCCTAATTGGTAACGGAAACTAAAGGAAGCCGACAATTTTTTATAATAAAAGGACATCCCGACAATACCTTCCACATCCGGTACCGATGAGCCCACGATGACCTCGTCTGAAGCGGAATACAAGAATGTTTGCGTACCATCTTTCTTCAAAAAGAGCTCCCGCCCGGTCGCCGGATCGATACCCAAGGAAGGAACGGCCCACAAGTCATCGGGACTGCCACCCTCGTAATAACGGTTCAGCACGGTAGAACTACCAATCTTGTTCAAGTAATCCAATTTATCCCCGATGTCACGATATTCCGAATGGTTCGCCCGGGCGTTCATGTTTATACTGCAAGACAAATCCCTTTTCCGCAGAAAAACATAATTCAATGTCCCCGTCCATCCCCTGGAAATTTGCCTCCCCATGTTCGTGTATAGGCTCGTCGCCGCGGCAGAAGGGGGCATCCCGATAGAAACCAGCAAGGGGTCCGTGTCTTTAAAGTAGTAATCAAACGTGACCCGGATCCGGTTATTCAGGATAGACAGATCGACCCCGATATTTTTATCTACCGTTCGTTGCCATTCCAAATCCTTATTCCCGTATTTCTGAATCAACGCACTCGCCCCAAACATATTTTGCAATTCCACGTTGTACACGTAGGTCTTTTGCGATATGTAGGCATCGAAATTCTCGTTCCCGGGATTACCGATCGACCCCCGGATTTTCAAATTGTTGATCCATCCCAATTTCTTTATAAATTCCTCGTTATGAATATTCCATGCCAAACCGACAGCCCACGTCGTGGAGAAAAGTTTGTTACTACCGAAAACGGAAGTACCATCTGCCCGCAGGTTGAAGTCCATCAGATAACGATTATCATAGGAGTAGTTCAAATTCATGAAAAAACTGGTAGAACGCCGACGGTCGTTCGAGTAGGTCGGTTTCTGATTTTCCCGAAAACCCGTGGAATAGGCCGGATTCTTGTGGAAATCATCGTTAAACCCGACTACACTATAACCGGAAGCCTCAGAACGAGATTCACTAAACGACCACCCTCCCACGAAGTTCACTTGATGAATATTCTTAAATATTTTACCGAAAATAATGTTCAGGTCTCCATTATACGAAAAACTTTCATTCTGATTAAAAGAAAAAGATCCCTTCTTCAATTTCTCGGTCTGCAAGAAATCCGTGTGATTCGGTGACTTGAAAGCCTCAGTTTTCGAGATACTCTTGGATATTCCCAAGCGAGCCCGTAGTCTCAGTGCATCGAAGGTTGTCCATTCCATCGTGAAGTTGTCCCTCAACGCGAGATCCTTGGAGGTATTCGTGTTTTCAATGTTCCACACGTACAAGGGGTTCAACATATCTTCCCCGTAAAGTCCTGTCTTTCTCTCCAAGTACATGGGAATTACACCGTTTTCCTGTTTTTTCCGGTAATAGGGATTTGCCCTTGAAAACTGGGAAAAAGCCACCGGTTCACGTTCCGAATTGGAAAGATCCACACTCGCCTTGTTCGAGAACAGAAGACCTTTTCTACGGTAAATCAAATCAATGTTCACGCCCAAACCGTCACGATCGGACTTTTTCATCACACCGTCCCGGTTATTATAGCTGATACCTAAGCCGTAGCGCATGGCCTGGTCGCCACCGTCAATATACAAGTTGTGAGAATGGTTGAAGACGGTTCGCAACGGTTCGTTTAACCAATACGTGTCCACACCCCTCAATACTTCTTTCAAACGAGTATAATAATCCTGCATCTTTTGAAGTTTGTCGACAAACCCGTCGTAACCTTCCAATGGCGAATAGCGTCCAGCCAATAGTTCGTATTCTAATTTCTCGGAAGCGTTCATCAAATTATAATCAGACAAATCCGCAAACGAAATCCCATAATTTCCACTATACGATAAACGTAACTGCCCCGATTCCGGTGCTTTTGTTTCCACGACAATCACACCGTTAGCCGCCTTCGACCCGTAGATCGCCGTGGAAGCCGCATCTTTCAAAATAGTCACGCTTGCCACCCGATCCATGTTCAAGTTGATAATAGTTTCCAACGTGGTTTCCACTCCATCCAAAATGAACAAAGGCTGATTGGGATCATTCTCGAATTCCGTTTGCAATCCCACGACACTCGTCTTTCCACGAATCTCAATCTTGGGCATACGATTTGGATCCGATCCCCACTGTTTGCTTTCCACCACTAGCATGGCCGGATCCAGTGTTTTCAAACTCTGGATGATATTCTGTGCACCAACCATTTTCAATTCCTTGGCCGAATAAGTCGAAGCCGATCCCGTGTAGCTATTCTTATCCCGGGAGTAGATACCCGTGATGATCACTTCTTCAAGGTCTTCCACCTCATCCGCCATCGTGACAATAATTTTCTTCCCCGGTGTCACGTCCTTTTCCACCGGTTTCATCCCGATAAACGAGAAGACCAGTACAGATTTTCCTGTTTTTGTTGCCGGGAAACGAAATTTCCCATGCGTGTCCGTGGAAGTACCCGTTTGAGTACCTTTTAACAAGACAGTTACTCCGGGCAACGGATTCCCTTCCGTATCCATAACTTCTCCCTCATAAAATCCTAGTTTTTGGGATCCTGGCTTCTCTGCCGAAACGACCGAATCCTGACGAACGGAATTTCCCGACAAGGGAACGGAAATACTTTCTATCCGGGTTGTACCACTCATCTCGGCCCGTGTAAACAACGGAAACCCAAGTAATAAAACGATAAGTAATTGGGTAACCGCAGTGACTGTCTTTCTTTCCGATAGCAATTTTTGCCGAAAAAATTTCCTGTCATAAGTTTTTTTCATAACTTTGATAATTAATTGGTTTATAAAACTAATGATGCAAGGGGGTGATATTCAACGTGCAAAGTTTAAGATTCACCCTCTTTTTTCATCTTTCCCTTAAAAATATCTCTTTAATTTTCCATGATTTATAAATTTTGGGTCTTTATTCATTCCATTCATTTTAGTTAAGTTGCAACCTTAATATCCTTTATCTCCGAAAATTTCTTTTATAAGCCGATCCCCAAAAATGATACAATAAAAAAAGCGAGGATCGTCAATAGCTCTATCTAAACTGAGGCATCGCCAAACGCCCGGAAGTAAATAGACAACGATCCACGCCTAACCAGCGTGAACTCACCGTCTAATCCTACTTCCTCAAATTGGCGATTTTCAGTCTAAGATTAGCATAAACTCACAATATTTTTAAGACAGGCTCCCCTGCCTTTTCGTATCATATCTGCAAATATATAAATACTTTTTCATTTTTCAATATTTTTCCTAATTTTAGAATTAACCAAAACGAAACTATATTGCTAAATCTAAAGAGATAGTATTATCACTATTTTTCAACAATTACGACTCACTAACCAACAAAACCAAAAAAGGAATAAAGAAATCAAAACTTTACATTAAACCCCTCCATTGACTTTAGCAACAGAGGGGTTTAATGTAAATAAACTCCCAATCAAACTTAAACGTTATTCTACACAACGCACGAAACAAGCGTTTTTACCATTTTGAACACTGGAAGAGGATATCGGGAAAAAATCAAATGTAAAGTAATTAAAATCCCAACCTACCGCATTAGCCTCAGCACCATCGATATACAACTCTGTATTCGTTTTTACATTGACACCATCTACTCTTTTATCCAACCAATACACAGCTCCCGGCCGCATGAACAGATCGTAAAAAAGCGGAGCATCACCAACTCCATCGGGATAATTAGCACTTAGCTTTCCTGAGGGGAAATATTCATATCTGGTACTGGCATATCTTAAAACGGCATTCCAACCATTCCCCTCTGTATCTTTTCTATGCCCATAACCGGAAGCTCCTATCGGGAAAAAAAGATTTTTTCCCGTTTTCTTGTTATAGACAAAACAACCGCGCATTCCCCTTCCCTCCCGGTGTTCATAATCATAACCGTAAGCATCATTAATATTATCCGCCGTGGTTGCCGCATCATCACCGTACAAGATTCCAAAACCCTGCTCAATATTCTCATCGCTGTACAATTTTTTGTAATCCTCATAAGAAGCTACTTTCCAATTCTTTCCGGCAGGTTTTGAAAAAGAATTAGAGGAATTCGTCTCATTAAAACTTATTCCAGACCACTTAGACGATCCGGTTGTCCCGGCGATCATGAAATCCTTATTTATATCATTCTGAAAACTTGAAGGAACAATATTCACCCAATCTGTTTTAGGATTTTTATTACTTAACGCATCAATTGGCTGAGTCCAGTTACCAAATTTAAACAACGAACCTTCTTCTACGGGAAAGTCTGTTTCCTCGGTTCCCGTTTTCATGTTGCACGTGTGCCATTTCGTCCCACCGGCGATCAAATCATCCGGCGCATACCCCTGACGGACAAAAATCAAATGATAACAAGTATAATTATGATATTCAACCCGTATGATAGCATGACGAGAGACATTTTCATTCGCACATTTCCCATTAAAATTAATCTTGAAATCAATATCTGACCCCGTCAAGCCGTGAACCACATTACCTTCGACCTTATTTCCTCCTGTAAAAGTAATGAAATCCTCTGTGGCTTCCACCACATAAGCTTTCCATGGTCCTTCAGAAGAAAAAGTCTCAAACCGGGTTGCATTTTCCTGCGGCAATCGCTTCAATACCACGTGAAATGAGTTATCATTATCCCATTTCCGCCAAATACCTTTGGGGTTGACGACCCGACGTACTTGATAGATCGTGGCATCTTTCTCAAGAATATCCCCATTATTCAATTTTGCCTTTATACGTACCACGGCTTTACGTTGATAAGCAACATATGGATTATTACCCGTGTAAGCCGTTTGTTTTACCAGTTGCTTGGCTCTCGTGTACATGGGCAAAGAAACATGATATATGTTACCATCATCTGATTTTTCGAACCGCACCGTGTACTCATCGTCATCCTCCGCACCAGTTGTCGTATGTGAACCATCCTTCATATTTTCGTAAGAACGCTCTCCTCTTTTAGGAGGTGTTTCATAATATCCTTTATTGACCTCCGGATTCCAAGGACCATCGTGTGTTATAACAGTCTCTGTTGTCTTGTGAAGTGAAAGAAAACCGTTCCATGGATTTTCTCCCTCCAAATCCATAGCTTTCCAATAGAGAAAATCCGAATTGGGATTATTAGGCGCCCAACGATTATCTATAATCTTGGCCTCTACACTCTCCACCTCCTGATCTCCCGCATTGATTTTCAACGGGAACATCATGGAATGATTATATAGATAAGAAATATAATAAGGATTAGGCACCTCGATACCAGGCTTCTTTTCTTTATACTCGATATGCCAATCCGCATCGTTTGCAAAACCGTTAAACTTCAACGTGAGTTTATAATGATAATTCCGTTCAGCATTATAATCCCGATCAACATCCTTACCAAGCATAAAGCGATATTTAATAGGACCACGACCAACCTTTTCCGAGTTGACGGACACGTAATAAGCATCTACCTCTATGTACGTTCCATAAGGTACATCATCTTTAAGTCTATAGGTTTCATCTCCGGGAAAACCGGGATAATCAAGTTCTCCATCTTTGTTCGCATCTTGAAGTTTACTAGGCATTTTCTCTCCTGCCCCCTGCATATTTTCATAAAAAAACAACGCATTGGATGCCTCTCCATGTTCTCCATGGTTCGGTTTACCGGTAGCCAAACGTACGGGATATTTCTCATCGAATGCCGGCACATCTTCTCCCTCGTAATAACGTATGATTTCCCCCTTTTCAATAAGATTATCCTTCGCCTCAATCGTATTCTCATTCCCCAAAAAACAAGTCTTGGGAATGTCTTTAATCTGAACCGATTTAAGGTAAATGAAAACACCTTCCTTCAAACCGGAAGCATCGTAAGCAACAGTCACTTTCGAAACCACACGCCGTATCCACGCATGCAACGTCATATTCTTTTGGTTTATCACCAGTGCTTCATCTTTCGCCTTTTCCTTCTCTTTAA
>DYVS01000336.1:0-2651 GCA_020743075.1 Butyricimonas virosa
CCATATATTCCTAAGATTAATAATAAATAGTCATTTAAAAACGCTCCACCAGTAAGGTGCTGTCGTTAATCACTTCCACGACCCGAATCGGAGCTCCCGTCTCCAATTCCTCGCCTGTTGTCAAGGCATCAAATTCCCGGATGGCTCCCTGTATCGAGATTTGTACTTTCCCTTCTCCCCGCTTTTCTCCCGGAATCTTCAGGTACACGTTCCCTTTACATCCCACGGCATTTGCCATATTGATCGTCCCACTTTGCTCCATGCGGCTCATGAATCTGAAAATAGCCATCACGGCCATCACCAGCAACACGCCGATCACCGCCGACACGAGAATCAACACGAACTGGTTTTCTATCGCTTTTTCAAAAGAGATGATCGACCAACCGAACCCCAGTAGGAAATTGATGAAATTACGGAAAGTAAACAACTGGAAAGGACCGCTATCCCCGTCAGTCGCGGTATCCGCACTCACGTCAACATCCATTCCCCCATCCGTATCCATCCCGATAAAAGTCATGATTGTCTGGATAACAAATACCAAACTGGCAAATAGCGTGATGCACCACACCGATTGCATAAATAACCCCAGAGAACTCCACCATTCTTCCATTACATTCAATTTTAATTAGACGATATTCACTAACTTCCCCACAAGCACACTACTACACAAATATAAACATTTTTACAGGACTTCCTACCCTTCATTAAAATTAAATATACATTCTACCAATCCGGGTAAAATACGAGATTAAATATCTAAAAATAAAAGAATAACATATCAAAACTAGAGTTTAAAGTTTATTAACTATAAAAATTAGTTTTCAAACTAAATATTTTAGTTCTTTGTTGCAAAAGAAATAAACCATGAAAGGATTAACTAGCAAAGAGGAAGAAATCATGGGCTTTTTCTGGGAGAAAGGCCCTCTATTCGTGAAACAGATGCTTGCATTTTACGAAGACCCGAAACCGCATTTCAACACGTTATCCACCATCGTGCGCGGGCTGGAAGAAAAAGGTTATCTCGCTCACGAAGTTTACGGGAACACCTATCAATATTACGCGATCATCAGCGAAGAAGAATTCCGCAAAGGCACCCTAAAGAACGTGATCAGCAAATATTTCAACAACTCGTACCTCAGTGCTGTATCTTCACTCGTGCAGGAGGAGGACATTTCATTGGAAGAATTGAAACAACTCATTTCCGAAGTAGAAAAAGCACACGATAAATAAACAATTTATGGGTACTTTCTTTGTCTATATACTAAAAACATCCATCTGTTTAACGGGATTTTACTTGTTTTACAGATTATTACTCAGCAAAGAGACCTTCCATCGTTTCAACCGGGTAGCATTACTGGGTATTCTACTATTATCCCTGCTTATCCCGTTCTGTGAAATAACCGTCCCCGAAGAATCGGAAGTACAACAAACGTTACTAACCATTGAACAAATTCTCACCCTAGCAGACCACGTTCCACAAACAGAAGTAGAAGTCCTCCCTTCATCCATCCCGTTGTGGCTTCCCGTCCTGCTGTGTATCTATTTACTGGGAATTCTTTTCTTCCTCGGACGTAATCTTTATTCACTGTCTCATATGCTCCGGCTATTGCAAGGCGGAAGGCAGGAAAAGTTAGAAAAAGGTATTACCCTCATCATCCATGACAAGAATATCGCTCCTTTCAGTTGGATGAAATACGTGGTCATTTCCGAGAAAGATTTGCAGGAAAATGGCAAGGAAATTCTCATCCACGAAATGGCTCACGTACACAATCGCCATTCCATTGATCTGCTGATCAGCGACATTTGTATCATTTTCCAGTGGTTCAACCCCACATCCTGGCTCTTGAAACAGGAATTACAGAATATTCATGAATACGAGGCCGATGAAACGGTTATCCGTCAAGGTGTCAATGCGAAACAGTATCAATTATTATTAATAAAAAAAGCTGTCGGCACAAGGCTCTACTCTATGGCCAACAGCTTTAATCACAGTAAACTTAAAAAACGAATAACTATGATGTTAAAAGAAAAATCCAGTCCTTGGGCCCGGATGAAGTACCTCTACGTACTTCCCGTTGCGGCAATCACGTTAACCGCTTTCGCCCGCCCCGAAATCTCGAACGAACTAAACGAGATTTCAACTATCAAAGTTAATGATATTACTTCAATTCTCGATGCAAAAGAAGTAAATAATTCCCTTACGACCGTTGATACGGCTCAAAAAATAGCAATCACAGAATCTACCTTTAGATCCATCCAGACGGAGGATTCTGTTCAAAGAAAAACACAACATTTTTCTTTGATAAGGGAAAAAGTAAAAGCTACTTCACTCCCTCTCACAATAGGTCAAATAACCTTCCAAGATTCATGCACTAGTACAATACCAGAGATTCCCGTTCTATTTATTGTCAATGGCAAAGAAGTTTCTGTTGATTCCGTGAAAATGCTAGATCCTAATAAAATTGAAACGATCACGATTCTAAGAGATAAACTCGCAACAACCTTATATGGAGACAAAGCAAAAAATGGTGTCATCTCGATCACTTATTCTTCCAAAGAGCCGGATCAAAAAGTAACCACCTACAAAGTGACAGACGGAAGCATAATCTATTTAAACTCCGGAGCGTTAACAAGCAACTTTTACACTATCA
>DYVS01000337.1:0-7555 GCA_020743075.1 Butyricimonas virosa
ATACTCATTATAAAAACACGATCAAAAAATAATCTTAAATTTAAAATCGAAAAATTCAGAATGAATAGAATCACAGAATTTAAAATCATGAAATTTAAAATTCGAAAGGCGAATATTGATTTACATTAATATTTTTCATACCTTCGCATTAGAGTTTTGATTATTATTTAACTAATTACTAAGGATATGCCTTACAGAAGATTACCGAATACAGATGCAGCAAGGATAAGGGCATTAGAAACAGCCTTGAATAACGAAGAGTTTTCTAATATCAACAACTTACCGTTTTCATTACATCTTAGGCAAAAGATTGAGTTTTTCTTACCAAAGTTCAAAACGGCAATCACGAATTCTCAATGCGCCAGAGATAAACAAAATGTGAACAGTAGGAAATATGCAGAATATACTCGAAAAGCAAAATTATACATTTCTCATTTCCTGCAAGTACTGAATTTTACAATTGCCCGGGGAGAATTAAAACCAATGGCAAGAACTTTTTACGGAATTGACGAACACGACACTAAACTTCCCTCGTTAGTATCAGACCAAGATTTGTTGGAATGGGGAGCAAAAATTATCACCGGAGAACAGGAACGTACCCGCAATGGTGGCGGTAGTCCCGTGTACAGTCCTTCCATTGCCTTGGTGAAAGTGAACTACGAAAACTTCAAACAAGCCTATGCCTCCCAAAAGCAATTCCAACAGAATTCAGCTCGTTGTAGCGCAGAAGTTGCACAATACCGAGGCGAGGCCGACGAATACATCCTTACTTTATGGAACGAGATCGAGGCTCATTACGCGGACCTCGAAGATGAAGAAATACGCCGCCAAAAATGCGAACATTTCGGTCTAGTCTACGTCTTCCGCAAAGGTGAAAAAGAAGAAATAAAAAGAAAAAAGGAAGCTGAACGCATCACGCTCAAACTCCCCTTTTAATATTTTAGATTTTAGATTTACGATTTTAGATTCTTAAAATCACAAATCGTAAATCATAAATTACATATACAGATCTCTCTCCCCTCTCGCAATTCTATCATAATAAGAACGGAACGTGGGGAGTAATTTTTTGTCTGTAAAGAATGGCATATTTTCAATTTCCTGCAATTCTCGTGCAATCAACTTTTCGCCAATTTCTCTAGTCTCCGGAGAAGCATAGTCATTCAAATATTCCCGAAACGTCAACACCGCATTCAGTTTACAAAATTTACCTTCCACTCCTTTCTCCAACAAATTCATGATCTTATCTCCCGTACGCCCGCAGCGATAACCTGCCGTACAGAAAGAAGTAATCATCCCGTCATTTGCCAGTTCGCAGATCACCTCGTCCAAAGAACGCTGATCACCCAACATAAACTGCACCTTATCCGGGTTCTCCTCCTGTTTCAATTTCTTGGCATAAGCCCCGATTCCCAACTTAGAAGAAGCATCCGTTTGGGTACATCCGTAATGATTGATCAAATCACGTTTCAACACCGGATTCTCACGTGCCGTCACGATCAACCCGCTATACGGGATTGCCAGACGCAACACCGAAACCACCCGTTTCATGGCTTCATCACTCACGATATAAGGAGAATGCTCGCTCAAGAAAGAACCGGGAGCCGGTTGCATACGCGGGAATGACACGGTATGCGGTCCGATACCGAAATGTTTTTCCAAATCCCAAGCATGATGAACCAAACCCATCACATCGAACTTCCAATCGTACAAACCGAATAAAGCCCCGATAGCCACGTCGTCCACCCCGGCCTCCATAGCCCGGTGCATGGCGTAAAGCCGCCAGCGATAATTTCCTTTCACCGTGTTTGCCGGATGTAATTCGGCATATCTCCCCCGGTGGTAAGTTTCCTGGAATACTTGGAACGTACCGATTCCCGCACGCCATAATTTCTTCATATCGGCAATCTCCATGGGAGCCGCATTCACGTTTACCCGGCGGATATTATTAAAGCCATTTCCCGTCGGCGTCGTGCGTTTCACGGAATAAATCGTGGAAATAGACTCTGCGATATAATCAGCTCCATTTTTAGGATGCTCGCCATACACGGCAATCATCCGCTTATGTCCCTCATCAATCACGGCAGCCACCTCATCCCGCACCTCATCCATCGTCAGCACGTGACGAACCTCGTCTTTATTTTCCGCACGGAATCCACAATACTTACAGCTATTCACGCAAAGATTCGACAAATACAAGGGAGCAAAGAAAACGATACGATTATCATACACTTTCTTCTTCACCTCCAACGCCGCTTCTTGCATTTCATGCAATAACTCCGGATCCTCCACGTTCAGCAACGTAGCCGTCTCCGCCGGAGTTAAAATTTTTATATCCAAAGATTTTTGTAAAATATCCCGCACTTGTTGTTTATCGGGATTCTTATGCTTTTCAATATCCGCAAATATCTGTTCTTCATCAATAAAATCCTTTCCGCCATCCAGATATTTATCGATTTCCGCTTGTTTGATTACACTGGCAGTCCAATCTTTTACACTACTCATTTTTCACTTCATTACAAGTTCATAAAAGTCCTAAAGTCTACAAAGCCCACCATGCACGTTTTCCCCACCCCTCTCATCACGTGGAATCTTTATGCATACACAAAGATCGTTAATTATTTCATCAATGCTCTCTATTCCTGATATTTATTTTCAATCAGCTCATAAAGAAAATCAATAACCCGATCATGTACCCCGTAAACGTCCCTTCTAAATTCCTATGAACCTTAGCTTAATAATTCTTTTACCATAGCGGAAATCGCTTTACCGTCAGCCACCCCGGCCAATTCCTTGGAAGCGACTCCCATCACTTTTCCCATCTCTTTGGCTGAAGTAGCTCCAACCTTCTCGATGATCACTTTCAACGCGGTTCTCAGTTCTTCCTCACTTAATTGTTTCGGCAAGAATTCGTTCAACACTTCGACTTGCGCCATCTCATGAGCATACAAATCTTCTCTCCCTTGATTTTTATATATTTCAGCCGACTCTCGTCCTTGCTTTGCCAACTTCTGGATAATTTTCACGCTTTCACTATCAGCAATTTGCTCCGAAGCCCCGGCAACAGATTTTGCTTCGATAAAAACCTTCTTTATATTTCTCAAAACTTCCAAACGAATGGTATCTTTAGCTTTCATGGCTGCCATGATGCCTTTGCTAACCTGTTCTTCTATTGTCATTGTTCCTGAATTTAAAATTAAAACCCACGAAGTTACTATTTATTCCTCAAATTTCCACCAGCCATTTTTAATTTTCGAAATCCTGACGTAATTTTGTATCGTAAAAATATCTGCATGAAAACAATCATCACGAACCAAACCATTTGGAATATAGCTTACCCGATTATCCTGGGTAGCCTGGCACAAACTCTTATTACCCTTACCGACACGGCATTCTTAGGGCGCGTCAGTGAGGTAGCCTTGGGAGCCTCGGCCATGGCCGGGATTTATTATTATGTTTTTTCCACGCTGGCCTGGGGATTCTCAATAGGGATACAAATCATCGTGGCGAGAAGATTGGGAGAAGGTAAACTAAACCGTATCGGAGTCGTTTTCGAACACGGGTTGTGTTTCGTATTCCTCCTGTCCATGACCCTCTTCCTCATACAACGATATTATAGCGACGTGTTGCTCGGAGCTTCCATCCAATCCCCGAACATCTACGCGGCAGCCATGGAATACATGTCCTACCGCCATTACGGGATTATATTCGTATGCTTCAACTTTTTATTCCGGGCCCTTTACATCGGACTCTCCAACACGAAGATCATCGGTTATTCAACAGCAGCCATGGCCATCATCAACGTGATTTTCAATTACCTACTCATTTTCGGAAAATTCGGTTTCCCGGAACTGGGAGTCGGAGGTGCGGCACTGGCCTCCGTGATGGCAGAAATTTCCGCCTGCCTTATTTTCATTTTCTATACCTTACTAAAACTCCCGATCAAACAATATGCGCTTTTTTCGTTCCACAAACTAGAGGGTTGGTTAATGCTCACCGTACTGAAAACGGCCTTTCCAACCATGGTACAAAAACTGTTGTCATTCGGGACATGGTATATATTTTTCATGCTCATCGAACACATGGGAGAACGCCCCATAGCGATAACCATCATCGTACGTAGTGTCTACATGCTCATACTCATTCCGGTATTCGGTTACGGGGCAACGGCAAACACGCTGACCAGCCGTTTGATCGGGGAACAACGCCAACCGGAGATCATGAGTACCCTGCGTCGGATCATGAAACTTTCCATGTTGAGCGTCCTCCCCGTTCTGCTTATATGCTACGTGTTCCCGTATTACGTGCTATCCATCTACTCCAATAGTCTCGAACTGATTGCCGCATCCACCCCTTCACTTTACGTGATCGGTCTGGCAGCCCTCAGTTTCTGTTTCGGGATCACGTTTTTCGAAGCCATTTCCGGAACTGGGAACACCACTCATGCCCTTATCCTTGAAAGTTTTGTCCTTATTTTCTACACGTTCCAAACTTGGCTATTCACCACGGTCGTTCGCTCCGATGTGGCATTCGTGTGGACCGTAGAGATCACCTACGGAATATTAATCGGTGTTGTCTCGTTAATCTATCTCAAATACACAAAATGGCAACAAAAGAAGGTATAATTCTTGGTGATTCTACACTCATTTTTTCTCTACTTTACCGTAAAAATCAAGAAAAAGATGTATTTTCGAAAAAATAAAATCATTGGCTGTGAAAAAGAACATTTTACTTACATTTCTGACAATTCTTGTCTTATTAAATAGTACAGCGATCGGATATTACATTTATCACGATCAAAAAGAACATCAAGAGAACGAGGAACCACCATTCTTCCTCATGAAATCATCAGACGTGGATTTCCCGACAACATTCAGCTTGGCCGGCGAACAGGTCCCCCTGGAAAGAATCGATGTGGCAGAAGCTTTCAAAAAGGAATTAATCGTGAATACCTACTTGCATTCACACACGATCCAAGTTTTGAAAAATGCTCCCCGCTATTTTCATATTATCGAACCCATCCTAAAAGCGGAAGGAGTTCCGAATGATTTCAAATACCTGGCTGTCATCGAAAGTAGCTTGAATCCGCTGGCCGTATCTTACGCCGGAGCCGCAGGAATATGGCAACTCATGAGCGCAACTGCCAAAGAACTGGGATTAGAAGTGACAAACGACGTGGATGAACGCTACCACGTGGAAAAAGCTACCCGTGCCGCTTGCACTTATTTGAAAAAAGCCTACCAGAAATTCGGTTCCTGGACACTGGCCGCAGCCTCCTACAATGGAGGTATGAATATGCTCACCAAACAAATGAACCGGCAAAAAGAAAAAAACTTTTACGACCTCCTGCTAAACGAGGAAACCGGAAGATACGTGTATCGTATGCTAGCCTTAAAGCAAATCATGGAAGAACCTCACTTGTATGATTTCTACGTGGACCATTTGTATCCCGTGGAGCCGACCTCTCAGATCAAGGTAACTAAAAACATAAAAGACTTGGCAGATTTCGCGCAAGAGCATGGAATATCCTATAAAACGTTGAAACGCTTCAATCCCTGGTTACGGCAAACCTCGTTGAAAGTCGGGAAACACAAAACATATTATATTGCCATTCCCGAAAACAAGCAGGCATACAAGTAAAAATATTCGGCACGCTATTTGTACCTCCCTGCCTATATTGAATGTAAAAAATTCCCAACATGGAAAAGAATAAAATAACCGTCTTTTGTGAAAACAACGGACAAGAATATCAGATACCCACGGGATCTAGTTTAAAAGAATTCAAGAAAATCGTGTTCCCCATGAACCACCAGAACATTCTGGGGGCATTAGTCAATAACGAAGTACAAGATCTGCACTACGAAATATACAACCCCAAATACGTGAACTTCATTGACGTTACCACGCTGGACGGATACAGCGTGTATCTGCGTTCTCTTATTTTCGTGCTTTACAAGGCGATTCGCGATCTCTACCCGAAAAAAACACTCATCGTGGAATACAATCTTTCCAACGGATTATTCTGTCGTTTGGCCAACAAAGAATTCATTCTTAGCGGAGAGAGAATCGAAGAAATAAAAAAAGAGATGCTACGGATCATCGATCATGACTACGAGATCACGCGCACGGAAACCCCCACGGAAGAAGCCATCAAGCTTTTCAACCGACAGGGTTTGAAAGATAAAGAGTTGTTGCTTTCTACCCGCGGCAAGATGTTCACCTCGGTTTATTCCATCGACGGCACGTGTGACTATTTCTATGGTACGTTAGCCCCTTCTACCGGATGTTTAAAAGTGTTCGACCTGAAGGATTACAAGGACGGAATGTTACTGATGTTACCGGATCGGGACAACCCGACCCAAATACTTCCATTTGTCCCCCAAGAGAAACTGTTCAGCACGTTTAGCGAATTTAAACGCTGGGGAAAAATTTCAGAGGTCATACAAATCGGACATCTGAATCAAGCCATAGAGCACAAGCATGCCGGGGACATGATCAAAGTAAGCGAAGCTTTACATGAGAAAAAAATTTCCCAAATTGCAGACCAGATAAAAAAACAGAAAAAAGTAAAGGTTGTCCTCATTGCCGGTCCTTCTTCTTCCGGGAAAACCACGTTCGGGAAACGATTGGCAATTCAGTTGTTGGTGAACGGTATTAAGCCCGTGAACTTATCACTGGATAACTATTTCGTAAACCGGGAAAATACCCCTAGGGACGCGAAGGGCGAGTATGACTTCGAGACGATTGATGCATTAGACATTAACACGTTCAATGACAATATCATGAGATTATTACGAGGGGAAGAGGTTGAAATTCCGAAATTCTCCTTCGAGACCGGACAACGTTTCTACGACGGGGAAACACTAAAGATGTCCAAAAACAACGTGATTATCGTTGAAGGAATCCACGGGTTGAATCCCAAACTAACCGAATACCTGCCCCACGAAAGTCTGTTTAAAATATTTATCTCGGCATTGACCGTAATCTCTATTGACAATCATAACATCATCAATCCTTCCGACAATCGCTTGATTCGTCGCATGGTCAGAGATCATAAATACCGCGGCTATTCGGCTCTTGACACGTTAAAAAGATGGGAAAGTGTACTGTCCGGTGAACAAAAACACATCACTCCTTATCAAGAAGAAGCAGACGCCATGTTCAACTCGGCTCTCGTTTACGAACTGGGAGCCTTGAAACAACAAGCTGTTCCGCTTTTGGAAGAAGTATTGGTAAAGTACCCGGAACACTCCAAGGCTACACGCTTACTGAAATTCTTCTCGTACGTTCAAGCCGTGCCAACCCGGGAAATTCCACCCACCTCCATTTTGAGGGAGTTTTTGGGAGGAAGTTCATTTAAATACTAACAGCGCCTTAGGTATTTAACGTGAGTTCGAAATAACTTAAAACAACACAAGTTGCCTGTCCTTGACAAAATTGACATAAATGGCAGGCTTCTTTTCAAAAAAACAATAGGCAGCAATGGCCGATAGGGCATTTGCAATAAAGTTAAGATCGGAAGAGCAACGTCTGAACTCCAGTCACCAAGACTAATCTC
>DYVS01000338.1:0-27508 GCA_020743075.1 Butyricimonas virosa
TGATCAAATAATAAGTCATACGCACGGAAATAGAACGGTTATCAGTAGCTCCCACGTTCATCGGTGCGGTCGCCGCCCCGGTTGAAGTAGGCATATCAATACGCACCAACAGCGGGTCGGTATCACGCATCTGGTAATCAACATTCAAATTCAACCGACCAGCAATAAATTGAACATCCAACCCGAAATTATGCGTCACGGTACGTTGCCACTTCAAATTATTATTACCCCATGTCTCCACCCAAGCGGCGAGCCCGAAAGGATTAGAATAAGCCGTATTATACATGTAAATACTAGACGACAACTTTGCATCATAATTCTGGTTACCGGGATTACCCAACGAATAACGTAATTTCAGATAATTAATCACTTTATTATCAACAAAAAAACGCTCGTTATGTACATTCCACCCGACACCCACAGCCCAAGTCGTCGTGAACGGATCGTTAATACCGAATTGAGACGCCCCATTCGTCGTTAAATTAAAATCGATCAAATAACGCATATTGTAAGCATAATTCGCGTTGAAATAATAACTGACACTCCGACTCTTGCTATCCGAAGCACTGGGTTTTCCGGTTACATAACTGGAAGAAAAATTCGGACTGGAAAACTGATCGGTAGTATACCCTTGAGCTCCAAAACCGTAAGACTCCTGATTCTTGTCCGAGAACTGCATACCGGCAACCCCGTTCACCGTATGATCGCCAAAAGAACGACCAAAAGTCAAATTCAAACGCCCTGTAATTGAATTATTTGAAGATGAATTCTTGGTATAAGTTCCCTTCTTGTCCGCATCGGTCTTGGCAAAAAACGTCTCATTCGGTGAACGGAAACGCTCCGCTTCCGACTTCGACATCTGATATTGTAAATTACCACGTACGCGGAAATAGGTCAAAAAACGGTACTCGATTTGAAAATTATTCGTTACACTCCAAGTATCCGTCTCATTCGTACTTGCTTGCTGGTAATCCCACAAAGGATTCCAAACATAATCATAATTATTCGCACCGGCTAAACTCTCCCGGTACACATACTTGGGCACCTCTCCGTCAACCGTGCGCTTAGCATAGAACGGGTTCATCTGAGAATACGCCGAAAAATCCACCGGATTATTCACGGCCTTGGTTTTTCCGATCATCGTCTGGTTGGAGAACGACAAATCTTTTACCCGGTAAGACAAACGGATATTCCCGTTCAAGACATCACGACTTGACTTTTTCATCACCCCCTGCGTGTTATTATAAGAAATCCCCACGCCATAAAGAAACGCCCGATCACCACCATCAACAAACACATTATGTCCCTGTGTAAAAGCCGTACGCAAAGGCTCATTCATCCAATATGTATCATATCCCTCCTTCACTAATTTCAAACGGGCGTAATAACGTGCCCGTTGAGACTCACTGATAATTTCACCATTCTCATCCAAATTGACACCGTTTGAATCCTTGTACGCCCCGGCCAATTTCTCGTATTCCAGTTTCTCGGCCGCATTCATTAAATTGAAATCACTCAAATCAGCCCAACCCACCGTGAAATTTCCAGTGTAAGAAAAACGCAACTGCCCCTGTTTCGGCTTCAACGTTTCCACGACAACCACACCATTAGCAGCCCTCGACCCGTAAATTGCTGTGGCCGAAGCATCCTTCAAAATAGAAATACTCTCCACACGATCCATATTCAAATCTTGAATAGCCTCCAACGTCGTCTCAAAACCGTCCAAAATAAATAACGGTTGATTGGGATCCGTGCTATACTCTTGTGACAAATCTGTCACATTAATCTTACCATTAATACTGATATCCATCAACGCATTCGGGTTAGATCCTTGCGCCCGGTTCTCCGTGATAATAAACGACGGGTCCAAAACGCTCAAACTCCGAAGCACGTTCTGCGGACTAATCTGTTTCAAATCTTCCGCTTTAAATGTTGACACGGATCCGGTAAACGTCTCGATATTACGCGTATATATACCCGTGATCACCGTCTCTTCCAACTCCGTCACGTCTTCCTCCAATTTCACGTCGATCACACTCTTATCCCCGACAACGACCCGCTTACTTTTCATTCCCATGAATGAATATAACAATGCGAGATTCTTGGAATCACTGCACTCTATCGAGTACGCTCCATCCACTCGTGTCGTTGTCCCCAACTTAGTTCCTTCAATCATAACAGTCACACCCGGCAACGGTTGCCCCGTTTCATCAAACACACGCCCTGACACTTTTCGAGATTTCACCTGTTGCTGTTGCGCACCAACCTTTTCCTCGCGTTTTAATACAATAGTTTTATCCTCTACCGACCATACCAAATTTGTCCCTGCCAAACATTTCGTTAACACCACACTCAATCTCTCGTTCGTAAATCGAAATGTCAAGTTTTTCACCGCGGCCACCTGCTCATCCTGGTACAAAAAAGTATATCCCGTCGACTTCTCCAAAATAGAAATAATCTCCGTCAATTTTGCATTCTGCACCTCAAAAGAGACCTTTTCGTCTTGAGCGTATGTTCTTGTCAAGAATGATGATGACAAAAAGATGACAAACATCACCTTACGACATATCACCCACAAGCCTCTTTTACTAAAAAGCGCTCCGTGTTTCATCTTTACCATTTTTTTTAATTTAAATTAAACAAATGAACGGTCTTCTCCCCGCTTCACGAGACAGTCTTGGGCCCGATGACTGTTTTTCATTTTTCGGTTATATAAATCGTCCTACCTTCTATATTAAAAATCAATCCACCGGTCTTTTCCAACATACGCACGGTTTGTTCAAAATTACTATAACGTCGCATATTTCCCGTGAATGAAATCTTTTTTGTCTTCTCGTTTCTAAACACGACTTCCACGTCGTACCACCTAGAAACCACCTGCATCACCCGCTCCAAAGGTTGCTGCTGAA
The DNA here is from genome assembly GCA_020743075.1 of Butyricimonas virosa. Taxonomy (GTDB): domain Bacteria; phylum Bacteroidota; class Bacteroidia; order Bacteroidales; family Marinifilaceae; genus Butyricimonas; species Butyricimonas virosa_A. The sequence continues at coordinate 2,910 of DYVS01000338.1, forward strand.
ATACAAACAATCCTTTTTGCCAAGCTACATACGGAAACACATCCACCTCCATCTTGCTCAAATGCCCCTCCTTATCTAAAATACCTTGCTCGTTCGGAATCAATACCACACTTTGATTTTCCGACGACAAACGCACCATCCCTTCGACCAACGTCGTCACCACCCGTTCTTCCTCCTCGTAACTACACACGTTAAAAGTCGTTCCCAAAACCTCGATTCTAGCATTCTCCACCTCTACCACAAACGGGTGATCCGGATCTTTCGTCACCTCGAAATACCCCTCTCCCCGTAAAAACACCTGCCGCTCCTCTCCATCAAAACGTACTGGATAACGCAATTCCGATTCTGAATTCAAACAAACCAACGTGCCATCACCCAACACCACGGAATACTCCCCTCCTCGCGGAACCCGTAAAATATTATATTGTAACTCTACCGATAGACTATCCTCCCCACATTGCCTCTCGCCGACATAACTCACTCGTTCCTCTGTTGAATGTACTTCCATTCCCTCGTGCATCCACACCGAATCCAACTGCCCCTTACCCAATATCACGCACTCGCCATCAGATAAAATCAACTCGGCCTTCGAACCCGATGCAATAATTTCCGCCCCCTCCTCCGTCAACACATCCCCACTCGACAAGAACTCTGTCCCGGAATAAAACCACACTCCCCAAAGCAAAAGAACCGAAGCGGCTACCACGGATACGCGACGCCATTTCCGCACCCGTAAACGTTTCTTACAACATTTTTTTACCTGCATATAAGCACTAACGGCATCCACTCGTTCCCTCTGTTCAGTCTTCATCTTCATAAAATCAGAGGACATCACTTTCGCATATAACGCCTCGTTTTCTTCACACTCTTCCCTCCAAGCCCGAACCCGGGCTTCTTCTTCTACCGTTAATTCATGTTGTAACGCTTTCACCAACAACACCACCACTTCTGAATAATTCTCGAACATATCGTATTTGCTAAATTTTACATATACGACACATTAAAAATAAAAATAGGTAATAAAAAGGTTAATTATTTTTCATTTTAACATTTTGCCACCCCTTGATATCATCATAAACAACTCATAATCAGATAATAACATTAAATTAAGGGTAATAAAAAAACATACAATTTTCCTAACTTCTCTTTCAACACCTGCTTAGCAGCTTGCTTCCGTTTCTTCACCGTCTCCTCGCCAACATTCAACTTCTCGGCAATTTCTTTCACCCGATATCCCTCCAACGTCAATGTAATCACCTGTTTATATGTCGACGGCAATGAATCCATAGCTTGGTTTACCAACCGAAAGATCTCCTCTTCAATATATTGATTAATTTCCACGATACTTAGCTTCTCTTCCTTATACGAACGCATCATCTCCTCTCTTAATTTTTCACCTCGCAAATAATTAAAGCACCGGAAACGTACCATCTGATAAATATAAGCCGAAAAGTTTTCCACACCCTTCCATTGTTCCCGTAACTCCCACATCTTCACAAACACATCCTGCACCAAATCTTCCGCTATCGTTTCATCCTTCACGTAATAACGTGCAAAAGAAAGTAAAGAAGGATAATACTCCATAAATAAATCATGGAAAAGCTCCTCTTCATGTGTTATTTGTTTACTTTTCATAGATCTTATTCTATCACATTCATAATGCAAATGTAATTTGTTTTCATATTTAATCAAAATTCAAACAAAAATGCATATTTTAAAATATGCACCTCAATTCAATCACCCACATTTGAAATTTAAGATATAATAAGTCTAAGCTCATATTTCTCCTTTGTTGATTCAAATAAAATACCTACTTTTGTCCCTCGAAAAAGTGGAAAGATTTGGCTGATTGCAACCACGGAAAAAAAGCGCTAAAATGCATATTAATTCTGAATTCAACCATCCATGTACTTTCCTATAGTTTAATTTACGATTTATGATCTATGATTTACGATTTCCCGGGATAAACATCCGAAATCTTTAAATCTTAAATCTTAAATCCTTAAATCTAAAATGAATTATGGGATATTTATTTACATCTGAATCTGTATCGGAAGGTCACCCCGACAAAGTGGCAGACCAAATTTCTGATGCCGTACTTGACAAAATCATCGCCTTTGACCCGGATGCCAAAGTAGCTTGCGAGACCTTGGTGACTACCGGACAAACCATTGTTGCAGGAGAAATCAAAACCAAAACGTACGTAGACGTGCAACATATCGCCCGGGAAGTAATCAATCGTATCGGTTACACGAAAAGCGAATACATGTTCGACGGGAACAGTTGTGGAGTACTGAGCGCCATTCATGAGCAATCTCCCGACATTAACCGCGGAGTCGTTCGGGAAGACCCCATGGAGCAAGGAGCCGGAGATCAAGGCATGATGTTCGGTTATGCTTGTAACGAAACGGACAATTACATGCCGTTATCTCTTGAGTTATCACATTTACTATTGTACGAGTTGGCACAAATCCGCAAAGAAGGCCAAGAAATGACCTACCTGCGTCCGGACTCCAAATCGCAAGTAACTATCGAATACGGGGAAGACAATAAACCCGCACGGATTCACACCATCGTGATTTCCACCCAACATGACGAGTTTGTCAAAGCCACGGCACCTACCCCGGAAGCGCAACTGGAAGCCGATGCTCAAATGGTGGATCAAATACGCTGGGATATCATCAATATCTTGTTACCAAGAGTAAAACGCCAACTACCTGAACGGGTACAGGCCCTTTTCGACGAAGATCTGATTCTTCACGTGAACCCTACCGGGAAATTCGTGATCGGTGGCCCTCACGGGGACACAGGATTAACCGGAAGAAAAATTATCGTTGACACCTACGGGGGCAAAGGAGCCCACGGAGGAGGTGCTTTCTCCGGGAAAGATCCATCTAAAGTGGACCGTTCTGCCGCTTACGCCGCACGGCACATCGCCAAAAACATGGTTGCTGCCGGAATTGCCGATGAAATACTGATACAGATTTCATACGCCATCGGAATCGCAAAACCTGTTGGAGTTTTCGTAAACACTTACGGGACGGCCAAAGTGAACTTGAGTGATGCCGCCATTGCCGAAAAAATCACCTCTATCTTTGACCTACGCCCGAAAGCCATCGAGGAACGCCTGAAACTCCGTAACCCAATTTATCAGGAAACGGCAAGTTACGGCCACATGGGACGCACTCCCAGAATTGTAAAAAAGGTATTCTCCTCGAATTACTGGCCAACCATCGAGAAAGAAGTAGAACTTTTCACGTGGGAGAAGCTGGATTACATCGAGAAGATCAAAGAGGCATTCAAATAAACGGGAAATTGATAAAATAACAGGGTGTGTCAAAATTCCCATATTCAAACGAGTTTTGACACACCCTTATCTAAACGACCAATCGATCCATACACTAAACTTGGCTTACCCTTACCCTAGATCATAAACACAGCAACTACACACCACAAACATAGCATGTACACGCACCAATGTCTATGCAACGTTCATGATGTGTAAGAGTTTCCTTCGTATCTTAAGTCAAGGATAGAGGATAGATAAAGAACATACCTCCCATTCCCTCTATAGAGGGAGTTCGAATTCAGGCTTTGGGACTCCTTATTTACTCCCTTCTTCCCAAATAAATCATGATATAATATAATAAGGTAGCCAGAGAAGAAAGTGCGGCAATCACATAGGTATACGCAGCCCATTTCAAAGCATCCTTAGCACTCTCTTGCGATTCATAAGTTGTGATACCGGAATTACGTAACCAAGCCAAAGCCCGATGACTAGCATCAATCTCCACGGGTAACGTAATAATACTAAACAATGTAGTCATGGCAAAAAGTACGATACCTATCAACAACAAATTGGGGAACGTATTGACCAAAAGAATTCCAGCCAATAAAATCCATTGCACCCAATGGGAAGCAAAACTCACCACCGGGACCAAAGCTGAACGTAGTTGCAACATACTATACGCCTGAGCGTGCTGTAAAGCGTGACCACATTCATGGGCAGCAACAGCGGCGGCTGCCACATTGGCACCATAATATACTTCGTGACTTAAATTTATAGTCTTGTTCGTGGGGTTGTAGTGATCCGTTAATTGTCCTTCCACGCTACCGATTTTCACCCCCTGCACTCCATTATCCCGTAACATTTTTTCCACCACGTCACGTCCCGTCATCCCGTTAGCAGTAGGTATCTTAGAGTATTTCTTAAAACGACTTTGTAATTGATGGCTCACCAGCCAGCTCAACAAAGTAAACCCGATAAATATAATCCAAATTAAAGGTAATCCTGCCATATTCAAATAATCAATTAAAGTTTTTCCAAAGATATACAAAAAGTACGCCATCGCCCTAGAGCATGATATATAAAAAATACTAATACGGGCTTTCTATATTTATTTTCATCAAGAATGACATTCTCTATTGTTTTTTTAGAAAATCTTCACTAATTTGTAACCCTCGAATCATTCGAAGAGTTATATACGTTTACAATATTAATCTAAACCGTATTATAATGAAAACCTATAAACCTAACGAAATTAAAAACATCGCGCTCGTGGGTAGTGCCGGGTCCGGCAAAACCACGTTAGCGGAAGCTATGATGTATGAGGGCGGGGTCATCCCGCGCAGAGGTAGCATTAGTGCAAAAAACACTTCATCCGACTACCGTCCGGTAGAACAGGAATACGGATCATCAGTATTCCCGGCTGTATTATATACAGAATGGAAAGAGCATAAGCTCAATTTCATTGACACGCCGGGAGCAGACGATTTCGTAGGAGGAGTTATCTCTGCGCTGAACGTTGTTGATACCGGAGTAATGGTTATTAACGCCGTCAGAGGTATTGAAGTCGGTACCGAAATCATCAGCCGCCATGCCAAAAGACTAAATAAACCGCTCATTTTCGTTATAAATCAGGTTGATCACGAGAAAGCAAACTTTGATCACACGGTGGAACAGGCCAAAGCAGCTTTCGGCTCGAAAGTTGTGCTAGTTCAATACCCGGTGAACCCGGGAATCGGCTTTAACCGCGTCATCGACGTCTTGAAAATGGAGATGTATCAATGGAAACCGGAAGGCGGTAAACCCGACGTACTCCCCATTCCCAAGGAAGAAGAAGAAAAAGCGAACGAATTACATAACGCACTGATCGAAGCGGCTGCCGAAAACGACGAGGGATTGATGGAATTATTCTTTGACAAGGGTAGTCTCACGGAAGATGAAATGCGTGCCGGAATCCGCAAAGGACTTATCGCACGAGATATGTTCCCCGTTTTCTGCGTGTCGGCAGAAAAAGATATGTGCGTACGCCGTTTTATGGAGTTCGTGATCAATGTGGCTCCCAGTGCCAGCTCCATGCCACCTTCCATCACGGAAGACGGGGACGAAGTTCCGTACGATGAGAAAGGCCCAACTTCTTTATATATGTTCAACACGACGGTTGAACCTCACTTGGGTGAAGTGATCTACTTTAAAGTAGCATCCGGGACTATCCACGAGGGGGACGACCTGTACAATGTCACCAATGATGCGAAAGAACGTATTTCAACACTATACGCAGTGGCCGGAAAGAACCGGACGAAAGTGACTGAAATGATGGCCGGAGACATCGGAGCTACCGTGAAATTGAAAAACACGAATAACGGCGATACATTGAACGAGAAAGACGTTCATTATAAGTTCGGCAAGATTCAATACCCGAATCCTCGTTTCAGAACAGCCGTCAGGGCCGTGAACACGAGCGACGAGGAAAAACTGGCGGAAATCCTGCAACGGATTCACCAGGAAGACCCGACATTCCTCGTGGAATATTCCAAGGAATTAAAACAAATGATCATCTCCGGACAGGGCGAGTTCCACTTGAACACCATGAAATGGCGTATCGAGCACAATGATAAACTGGAAATCGAATTCTACCCGCCACGTATTCCGTACCGTGAAACCATCACGAAATACGCTTACGCAGACTATCGCCACAAGAAGCAATCGGGTGGTGCCGGACAATTTGGTGAGGTTCATCTCGTGATTGAACCCTACACGGAAGGAATGCCCGCCCCAACCATGTACAAGATCAATGGCGTGGATAGTAAAATTTCTGTGAAAGACACCGAAGTTGTTGAACTTCCGTGGGGCGGTAAACTGGTATTCTACAACTGTATCGTGGGAGGTGTGATTGACGCACGTTTCATGCCCGCTATCCTGAAAGGGATCATGGAAAAGATGGAAGAAGGACCGCTTACCGGATCATACGCACGGGATATACGTGTCAGCGTGTACGACGGAAAAATGCACCCCGTGGATTCAAACGAAATTTCGTTCAAACTTGCCGGACGTCACGCTTTCAGCACAGCGTTCAAACAAGCATCCCCGAAGATTTTGGAGCCGATCTACGACGTGGAAGTTCTCGTTCCGGATGAATACATGGGTGATGTCATGGGCGATCTGCAAACTCGTAGAGCAATCATCATGGGAATGGAAGCTGATTCCGGATTCCAGAAATTGATGGCTAAAGTACCGTTGAAAGAGATGCAACGCTACTCCACGGCATTGAGTTCCATCACGGGAGGACGAGCGACTTTCACCATGAATTTCTCCGGATATGAAAAAGTACCAGCTGAAGTTCAAGAAGAATTGTTGAAAGCTTACCAAGAGCAAGAAGAAGACGAATAGACAGAAAAGCAGAAAGCCGATCATTGATCGGCTTTCTTTCTTAAAGAACGACCGCAATTCAAGGACATTTTCTTATTTTTGCATCGAAATCAAAACACTCAATTTATGCACCTGTTTTACACGCCGGACATCACGACAAACGAGTACACGCTCCCGGAAGAGGAATCCAAACATTGTATCAAAGTACTCCGCCTAGAGGTAGGAAACGAAATTTTCCTTATCGACGGGAAAGGCGGTTTCTACCGATGCGAGATTATCCAGGCACAACCGAAACGCTGTGAAGTTCGCTGTGTGGAAAAAACAGAGGAGTACGGGAAACGGGCTTTCCACATTCATATTGCCATTGCCCCGACAAAAAATATTGAACGAATCGAATGGTTTCTGGAAAAATGCACGGAGATCGGGATTGACGAAATTACTCCCCTACTCTGCGATCACTCGGAACGCAAGGTGATCAAGGAAGATAGACTGGAGAAAGTGATTATTTCCGCCATGAAACAATCCTTGAAAGCCTATTTACCGAAACTCAACCCCCTGACAGAATTTTCCCGTTTCGTAAAAAACAATCCATCCACGTTGCAATGTATCGCTCATTGTGACGAGGGGTATAAAAAATCACTTCAAGAAATCTATCAACCCGGCCAAGACATCACGATCCTCATCGGCCCGGAGGGAGACTTTTCGGGAAATGAAATCACACTGGCCCTAGAAAACAACTTCATACCCGTAACCCTTGGAGAAAGCCGCCTGCGAACGGAGACTGCCGGAATTGTTGCTTGCCATAGTATCAATTTTATGAATGAAATAAAACATAAATCCCAAATGAAGTAGTTCTGCCATATTATTTGTATTTTTGCAGACACAAGATTAAATGTTTTTCTGAATTTATTTATCGTGGATTTTATTAACGAATTGAACGAGAACCAACGAGAGGCCGTCGTGAACACGGAAGGCCCCACACTTGTGATTGCCGGAGCAGGATCGGGTAAAACAAGGGTATTGACATATCGTATTGCAAACTTGTTGAGTAAAGGAGTACCCGCATACCGTATTCTCGCACTGACGTTTACCAACAAAGCCGCACGGGAGATGCAAAAACGTATTGCCACCCTCGTGGGACAAGGTAATGCTGCCAACTTATGGATGGGAACCTTCCACTCCATTTTCTCCAAAATTCTACGGGTTGAGGCCGAGCATCTCGGGTACACGTCCAATTTCACGATATATGATTCACAGGATTCGAAAAACCTGATCAAGTCTATTGTCAAGGACCTGAAACTGGACGACAAGGTGTACAAGCCCAACGACGTACTGGGACGCATCTCCATGGCCAAGAACAATCTCGTCGTGGCACAGGCATACGCCCAATCGGCAAAGATCACTTCTGCCGACCAAGCGGCCAAGAAACCCATGATCTCGGAAATATACAAGTATTACCAAGCCCGTTGCAAGCAAAGCGACGTCATGGATTTCGATGACCTCCTATTGCAAACGAATATTCTCTTCCGGGATTTTCCGGAGATACTGGAAAAATACCAGAAGAAGTTCGACTACATACTCGTGGACGAGTACCAGGACACAAACTATTCACAGTACCTCATCATCAAAAGACTGGCTGAACAGCATAAAAACATCTGTGTGGTAGGTGATGACGCGCAAAGTATTTATTCATTCCGGGGTGCCCGCATCGAGAACATCTTGAATTTCCGAAATGATTACCCGGGCTACAAGTTGTGCAAGCTGGAACAAAATTACCGTTCCACGACCACCATCGTTGACGCAGCCAATAGCATCATCAGCCGGAACAATGAACAAATTCCGAAAAAAACATTCTCCCAGAACGAAGAAGGAGATAAAATCCGGGTGATGAAAGCCTTATCCGACAAGGAAGAAGGTTTCCAAGTGGCACAGGAGATATTCCGCATCTCCCAAAACGAACAAGCGGAGTTCAATAATTTCGCTATCCTGTATCGGACAAACGCCCAGTCCCGTATCATGGAAGAGGCCTTACGAAAAAGAAACATACCTTATAAAATATACGGTGGACTTTCATTCTACCAACGCAAGGAGATCAAAGACCTGATTGCCTACCTGCGACTGACAATCAACCAAAATGACGAGGAAGCCTTAAAACGAATCATCAATTATCCGCGGCGAGGCATCGGAGACACCACGATCGACAAGCTGAAAGAAGTGGCACAAAAATACAACGTGAGCATCTGGACGTTACTTTGCAACTTGAACAAAGTTCCGGGTATGGTTTCTGTCATGACTGCAGCCAAACTAACTCATTTCAGACAACTTATCGAGGGTTTCACCGAGATTGCCAAAGAAGAGAATGCATACGAAACAACTTATCGAGTGGCCAAAGCATCCGGTATCATAGAAGACCTTTCTTCCGATGACACGCCGGAAGGAGTATCCCGCCGAGAAAACATACAGGAGTTAATGAATGCTGTCAAAGATTTCTGTGAAACCGCTTACAAGGAAGGGCGGGATGACAAACTCCCTGCATTTCTGGAAGGTGTTGCCCTGTTAACCGATCAGGATAGCGAGAAACCGGAAGACAATAATAAGGTGACCCTAATGACCATCCACTCCGCCAAGGGACTGGAGTTTGAAAACGTCTTTATCGTGGGCATGGAAGAAGAACTTTTCCCCGCCCAGCAAAGTGCCTATTCCCCTTCCGCTTTGGAAGAAGAGAGAAGGTTGTTTTACGTGGCACTGACCCGTGCAGAGAAAAGAGTGATCATGACCTATTCCACTTCCCGGTACAAAAATGGTAACGTGGTCTATCCGCAACCCTCCCGGTTTATCGCAGAAATCGACCCGCACTACTTGGATGGATTTTTCACCCCGGCCCGTCCCTCCATGGGACGCTCATTACACGGTCCCGGAATACAGGAAAAAGTAGCACGTCCTAACATTACCCTTCAACCCAAGGTTGAAGTGCCGGACATTGACACCTCGAAACTGGTACCCATCAACGGGGAACAGATTATTCCCGGCATGGTGATCTTTCACCCCAATTTTGGCCCGGGAAAGGTAATTTCCATAGATGGCTTGGGAGTAAATAAAAAGGCAAAAGTGATGTTCCCAAAGCATGGTCAAAAGGTTTTATTGTTAAAGTTTGCAAAACTTTACGTGCAAGGACATACAAATTAATGACTTAATAAACAAAAAATATTATATTTGCAACATATTCTAATTTCTAATAGATGCGAGGGATTGATTATTCCGGTATTTTAATGTGATTTTCCGGCGTTTTCCCATAAAATAAAAAATTTTTAAGACCAAAATTATCCTGTAATGGACTATAATAGCCAAAGAAAAAAACTTATTCTTCCCGAATATGGAAGGAATATTCAAATGATGGTTGACCACCTGGCAACAATAACAAACAGAGACGAACGTACCCGTGCAGCCAAAACAGTAATCAGCGTGATGGGAAATCTTTACCCACACCTTCGGGATGTTCCGGATTTCCGTCATAAATTGTGGGATCACCTGATGATCATGTCAAACTTCACGCTGGACATTGATTCTCCTTACCCACTCCCGGAAAAAGATATTCTGGAAGAAAAACCGGAAAAGTTACCGTATAACAATCACCGGATCAAATACAAACACTACGGTCTTCTCACCGAAAAACTAATTGAGAAAATCAAAGAAACAGAAGACCCCGAAATCAAAAGAGTACTTACGGTGTTAACCGCCAACCACATGAAAAAATCATTCCTTACGTGGAATAAAGACTCCGTGGAAGACGATCAAATTTACAACGACATCAATACATTATACGGTGGCAATATCGAAATGCCGGAAGGGATGATCCTTTCTCATTCGAAAGACTTGTTGCAGAAGAAAAATACCAAACCCACGAATAACAACAAGCAACAGAAAAACAATAAGAAACAATTTTACAAAAAACACAACTAAAATCATCCAATCTAAAATTACTTGAGATGTTAGTTACTCTAATCTTCGGGGGAAATCAAGGGGATCGGAAAGCCTTGATCGGTGAGGCCATAACGGAAATGTCAAGCATAGGGAAGATCGAACTCTGTTCTTCCCTTTACGAAACCGCCCCGTGGGGATTCAAATCATCTGATTCTTTTTATAATCAAATTGTTACTTACGAAACAAATCTACTTCCAGAAGAAGTTTTGGATAAATGTCAGGCCACAGAACAAAAACTCGGACGAGTCCGCTCCGGTACTCAGTTCTGTTCCCGAACCATGGATATAGACATTCTTTTCTGTGATTCCCAAATCATCAACACGCCTCGCCTGACAGTTCCTCATCCCAGACTAGCACAACGTAATTTCGTACTTGCCCCCCTGAACGAAATCATGCCGGCCTTCATTCATCCGGTCATTCACAAAAACATTGCCACTCTTCTCGCAGAATGCACGGACACGCTAAAAGCGGAGATAATTTGAAAAAATAAACTCCTCCGTCACTTCGTGCCACCTCCTCTATAAACAGAGGAGGAGCTGGTGACTCTTCCTGAAGACGGGGAGTATTTCAACTCTCCCTCTGTTTATAGAGGGAGTACCCCAAAAGGGGGAGGGAGTTTGAGAAATGACTTTTTGGCCAACTCCTACCCGAAGGAGGGGTGTTCAATCTAAAATCTAAAATCCCTAAATCTAAAATTATTGCGTTCTTCCTCAGTCAACCCGTCTGATCTCCGCACCAATCGCATTCAACTTTTCATCAATATGCTCGTAACCGCGGTCAATCTGATCAATGTTATCAATGACACTTGTCCCTTGCGCAGACAACGCCGCAATCAACAAGGCAATTCCGGCACGTATATCCGGCGACGTCATCTTGGTGGCCCGTAACTGAGATTCATGATTTTGCCCGATAACCGTGGCCCGATGCGGGTCGCAAAGAATAATCTTCGCCCCCATGTCGATTAATTTGTCCACGAAGAACAAGCGACTCTCGAACATTTTCTGATGAATCAGCACGCTCCCTTTTGCCTGAGTAGCAACAACAAGGAATACACTCAACAAGTCGGGCGTCAACCCCGGCCAAGGAGCATCGGCAATCGTCAGAATGGAACCATCAATGAAATCTTCTATCATGTAATGTTCCTGACGAGGAATATATAAATCATCCCCACGTTCCTCTACCCGAATTCCCAACTTACGGAACGCATCCGGAATAATACCTAACTGAGGAATAGCAACATTCTTAATCGTGATCTCCGAGCGGGTCAATGCTGCAAGTCCTATGTAACTACCCACCTCGATCATGTCGGGTAAACAACGATGCTGACACCCCCCAAGACTTTCAACCCCTTCAATCGTCAACAAATTGGAAGCAATCCCCGAAATCCGGGCCCCCATAGCATTCAACATCCGGCACAACTGCTGCACATAAGGTTCGCAGGCCGCATTATAGATCGTGGTCACCCCTTCCGCCAACACGGCAGCCATGATAATATTCGCCGTTCCGGTCACCGATGCCTCATCAAGTAACATATAAGTTCCCCGCAATTTCTGGGCAGAGGCCTTATAACATCCCGAGATAGCATCGTACTCGAACGTGGCTCCCAATTTCTCGAAACCAAGAAAATGGGTATCTAACCGACGACGCCCGATTTTATCCCCTCCCGGCTTGGGGACCAAACCGCAACCATGCATGGCTAACAGCGGACCCAAAATCATGATCGACCCGCGTAAACTAGCCGCTTTACTATAAAAATCTTCTGTTTCCAAGTAATCGAAATTTATCTCGTTCGCCCGGAAAGAAAACTCACCTTTTTGAAGTCTCTCCACCTTCACACCCATACCCCGAAGCAGATCAATCAATTTTATCACGTCCAATATCTCCGGGATATTACTGATAACCACTTCTTCCCTAGTCAACAAACAAGCACAGATCACCTGTAATGCCTCATTCTTTGCTCCCTGGGGAACTAACTCACCTTTCAATCGTCTCCCACCAATAACTTCAAATTTGCTCATGTCGTATAATTAAAGAGTTACAGTTTTCGCTACAAACATTTTAGCCACGCATCGTAAGGGTATATCTATCTCCCGAAACGCAACCGAATTCTGCACGTAAAACTATCAAAAAAACGGACGCCAACAAAAATATTTATAGGAACTTTAATTATTTCAATTTACAACTCTTGTAAATACATATATAACTCTCAGGAATATTCGTTAAACAAACAATCAGCTAAAAATATATTACAGAAGGGGATTAGTTAAGAAAAATCTCAATAAATAAAACTTAAATCCAATTGTACTGAAGGGGAACACTTCATTTAGATTTGATCAATCTCACAACTATATGCTATCAAATCTAATCTCTTTTCCAAAAAGAACAAATTTTACTAGAAACAGAAACATTAATAATTATGGTAAATAGTATAAATGAAACTTTAGCCGTATTTTAACATAGAAGAATGAACGATTAGTTATTTTAACTCAAAAATAACCCAAATTAGATACACTTTCATACATTTATATTATCTACCTTTAGAATGTATACAATAAATAATTAAACGCATCTTGTACAAGATTATTTTCAATTTAAAACTTAAAACTATGAATAAGAAATTATTTTTTTTCATTCACATAGTTACTATTTTAGTTGCTTTTATCGCATGCAAAAATGATAGTAATTCTGTTCCCATTCAACAAGAAGATCTAAGTCTAGAAGCACAGACAGCGTTAGATATAGTGAACACCTTCAGGAAGCAGGTGGCTCCTAGTGGTATGTCTAGATCTATCTCGAGTTCAGATTTGAATATTTTAGATTGCCAACAAGAAGAGGTGTTATTACGTAAGACTGAAAATAGTGAATCAACTTTAGCCCGTTCCACGGCTGATGAAATTGAAAAAGTAAGCCTTTATAATATCAAATTTGAATTAAACGGTAAAAAGGGATTTGCTTACTCTTCTCCTGACCTACGCATAAATCGGGTCTTAGCTTATTGCGAAAATGGCTTGATTGAAGACACTATATACATAAAGGGTATGGCCATGGCTATTAAAGGAATTACCCAATCTTGTGCGAATGATTTAAACGAATATTACTCTAATGACAGAGCATCGTCTCGCGCCAATGAAAAAACTTCAACCAATGGGCCATTTATGCTTACTGAGTGGTCGCAAGATGCACCCTATAATGAAAATTGTGGAGGAAGTGGATGTTCCACGACAAATAATGGTAAATACCCAGCCGGTTGCGTTGGTATTGCTGTAGCTCAAAGCGTGGCTTTTCTTAATAAATACGATTCACAGTTCAATCTTGCTGCGTTAAAAAAAGAAAAACACATATATTCTTTCAGCCCTTTAGCTGCAGAAGTTGCAAAATTCGTATATCATGTTGCAGCCGGGTGCAAGACTGATTTTGCTTGTTCAGGTAGTGGTTCTACATTAGCAAAAGCTACAGATTATCTCCAATCGATCGGTTATAATCAAGATTTTCTAGATTATTATTATAGAAAAGCAAGTTCCATAGATAACCAATTAATCGGGTGTTTGTTGATGGACAGGCCAGTTTGCGTGGGAGGAAATACAGGTAAAGGAAATGGTCATGCATGGGTATTTGATGGGATATCTGCAACAACAACAGACAGAGTTGGTGAAGTGAAAAAAATTCTTGCCCTTCACTGCAATTGGGGATGGGGAGGATTAGGAAATGGTTGGTATGATAATGGGAATTGGTATAATCCTGTAGATCAAACAACATTTGAACCTATATCCGACAACGGTTCTTTTTACAGGAACAATGAATATATTTACTTTAGATACACAAGACGTTAATTAATATTCAGCAAAAAGGGGAGAAAACACCCCCTTTTTGCTAATAAATCAAATAAATCTTACTTCAATTGTTCAATTAAAATTCCATCAAAACAATTTCCAGATTGCAAACCGACAAATAACTCTCTCAATGATTTTTCTTTATTTTCATCAATAGAAATTGTAAGTCCACCATCAAAAATATCAATAGAAAACCACTTTTCCTTTATTGGAAAATTAGATGTACTATCGGAATAATACAAGGTAGTAATTATGGTGTCTCCATCTACTATCGTCCTCCATGAATTAACCCACCAAGCACCATTATTAACTTGAAAGAAATGTTTTCCCCCTTCTTCACCAAAATCCATGTAATTTTCTTTCAAACCGACACTACCATCACATCCAAGTTCTGAATAATCCTCTTTACACATATAGCATGTGCAAATGAACGTAAAAAGTACGATCCCGCAAATTATTGTTCTAATTTTCATACAAACCGACCATTAGTTGTTATTTCTTTCAAAGGTATTGAAAATAAAAAAAATACCAGTAAGATTTATGTTAAAATAGAATGTTTTATTCAACAAACTTAAAAGAATTCATATAAAAGATGACGAACATCATAAAGACTCGAATCTCCCTTCGAGTAATTCTTAGAGGACCCAAGCCTCGTTATTAAATTTCTCTCAGATATCTTCTAATATTATGAACTTTATAAACCGAATCGACAAAATCAATTAAAATTTTGTATGACCGGAATTATATCCATACATTTGTAAACAAGATTTACAATATAAGCCATATTTTGTATCTCTAAATTTTACCAGAGATTATTAATAATTTAAAACAACACATAATGAAAAGCTTTCTGAAATACTTGTTAGCGACCATTGTCGGTATTATTATCGTACATGTTATCCTGTTTTTCGTGTTTATCGGACTCGTCGGGGCCATAGCCAGTTTCTCCAATCCCACGATCGAGATCAAGGACAACACGATACTAAAACTATCACTGAAGACAGCGATCCCGGACAGGGCATCAGAGAACCCATTTCAGAACTTTAACTTGATGACCATGAGCCCAGAGAAACAAATCGGGCTAAATAAAATACTTGAATACATTGACAATGCCAGCAAGGATTCCCGCATCAAGGGGATTTACTTGGATCTGACAGAGATTAACTCTAATTTCGGGTCCCTCGCCACGATTGACGAAATCCGGAATGCTTTGTTGAGGTTCAAGAAAAGCGGTAAATTCATTTACAGTTACACCAATCTGGGGTATTCCCAAAAGAGCTACTACTTGGCGACAGTTGCCGATAGTGTTTTCGTTAATCCCGAAACTCCGCTACTGTTAACCGGAATGAGCGCGAACATATCGTTCTACAAAGACCTTTTGAAAAAAATCGGGGTACAACCGGAAGTCATTCGTGTCGGTAAATTCAAATCAGCCGTGGAACCCTACATCGACACACACATGAGTGATGCTAATCGGGAACAGGTACAGACCTATTTAGGTTCTCTTTGGGGTAACATCGTGAAAGGAATTTCCGCCAGCAGAAATATCCCGGTAGAAAAGATCAATCAAATCACCGATGATTTCAAAATCTACCCGACAGAAGAATTCGTGAAAGAAGGATTTTTCGATGGCGCCCTCTACGAAAACGCCATGCTCGATAAACTACGTGAAGCATGTGGGCTAACAGAGGATGAAAAACTATCCCTGACAAGTTTCGAAGATTACACGAAAGCCACTTTCCCAAACATAGACTTTGCCGCCGACAAGATCGCGGTGATCTACGCACAAGGGAATATCGAATTCCAACAGGGACCGGAAAGTATAGGACCGGAACTGGCCACGACCATCCGGAAAGCACGTGAAGATAAAAACATCAAAGCTATCGTGTTACGTGTCAACTCCCCGGGAGGTAGCGCCCTGACTTCCGATATTATCTGGAAAGAGGTACAACTGGCCGCCCAGACGAAACCGTTTATTGCCTCCATGGGTAACGTGGCCGCATCCGGAGGGTACTACATATCCTGTGCGGCAGACACTATCGTGGCTGACCCGACAACCCTCACCGGTTCCATCGGTATATTCGGTTTACTATTCAGCGGAGAGAAACTGATCAAAGATAAACTAGGCATCTCTTCCGACGTGGTGAAGACCAACGAACACAGCGATTTCGGAGGTGGCTACCCGCTCCCCATCCCTATCAGTGATCGTCCCTTAACAGACTACGAGCGTAACGTGATGCAGACTTACATCAACCGAGGATACGACACCTTCCTCGATCGGGTAAGCCAAGGACGCCACATGACCAAAGAGGCGGTAAACGAAATCGCACAGGGACGGGTATGGACAGGAGAGGATGCGCTGAAACTCGGATTGATTGACGTGTTAGGCGGACTGGAAGATGCCATTGCCATCGCTGCACACAAAGCAGGTCTGAACAACTACCAGATCACCGAACTACCGGTTGAACGCAGTCCTTTCGAGGATATCCTGCTAAATCTCTCGCAAAGCATCAGAACCAGCATATTAAAATCAGAACTGGGCGATTTCTATGATACTTATCGGGAGCAGAAAGAATTATTAAAAATAAAAGGGATGGTAGCTAGAATACCTTACGACCTCACGTTTAATTAAAGCGAAACATTGTGTTGAAAAATCTCATTCTATGGCCTTTAAGCATACTGTACGGCATCGGAATCAGTATTCGTAACCGCTTGTTCAACTTGGGCATACTAAAGATCCGGGAGTTTGACATTCCCATTATTTGCGTGGGAAATATCACCGTGGGCGGAACGGGAAAAACCCCTCACACGGAATCCCTGATCAACGAGTTGAAAAATGATTACCGTGTAGCCTGCCTCAGCCGAGGGTATAAACGGAAAACTTCCGGTTTCGTGCTGGCAACGGAAACCTCCACGGCAAACGAGATCGGGGATGAACCCATGCAGATAAAAAATAAATTCCCAAAAATCATCGTAGCCGTAGATGCGGATCGGGTACGCGGGATCAAAAAGCTCATGCAGCTTCCGGAAAAACCGGAAGTAATCATCTTGGATGATGGTTTTCAACATCGCTACGTGAAAGCGGATATAAACATCATGTTAATCGATTACAACCGCCCCATATACGAGGATCATTTACTTCCCTTGGGACGTCTCCGGGAAAGTATTCATGCCAAGGATAGGGCAAATTATATCATCGTGACCAAATGTCCTGCGAATATCTCTCCCATAGAGAAACGGATTATCCTGAAACACTTGAATTTAAAAGCCTACCAACAGCTTTTGTTCACTTCCATGAGATACGGAGAACCCCGTTCGCTGGACGGGAACAGTCATCATGCAGTAACCCCAAAAACGGCCATACTCTGTGTCACGGGGATTGCCCAACCGACTCCCTACGTGGAATATTTAAAACAGATGACGGACCAAATTGCTCACATCACATTTCCTGATCATCACAATTACAGTGACACGGACATAAAACGTATTATTCAAGAGTACGAGAAAATCAGTATCACGGACAAGTGTATTTTTACCACGGAAAAAGATGCTGTTCGCCTCACGCTATGCGATATTCCGGAAGAGATTAGACGACAGATTTTCTATATCCCGATCGAACCGGAATTCCTGACTCCAAGAGACCAACTCATAAAAAATATATACGACTATGTTAGACAAGATACAAGAAAGTAGCAAATATTTGGCTCCTTTCGTGAAAGGAGAGCATTCCATTGGTATTATCCTGGGAACAGGACTGGGAGAACTGGGAAAATCAATAGAGATAGAACACGCCATCCCATATATGGCAATTCCAAACTTTCCCGTTTCCACGGTACAGGGACACCGGGGAGAATTGCTTATCGGGTCCTTCGGGGGCAAAAAAGTCATTGCCATGCAGGGACGTTTCCACTATTACGAGGGATATTCCATGAAAGAAGTGACCTTTCCCGTGAGAGTGATGCACGCTCTCGGGGTAAAGACCCTTTTTGTTTCCAATGCGGCCGGGGGCGTGAACACGAATTACCTAGTTGGCGACCTGATGATCATTCGGGATCATATCAACCTATTCCCGGAACACCCGCTACGGGGTAAAAATATCGACGAACTCGGTCCTCGCTTCCCCGGAATGGCCGAGGCATATAGCAAACGCTTGATTCAACTGGCAGAAGAGGCTGGAAAGAAACTAAATATTCCATTGCAAAAAGGTGTGTACGCCGGACTGCAAGGGCCATCCTTCGAAACACCGGCAGAGTATAACTGGATTCGGGTTATCGGTGGAGACGCCGTGGGAATGTCTACCGTACCGGAGGTCATCGTGGCTCGTCACATGAACATGGAATGCTTTGGTATGTCGGTTATCACGAACAGCACGGCCAGCGAGGAACTCATAAAAACGAACCATGCGGAAGTACAGGACGTGGGCAACCACGCTCAACCTCGAATGGGAGCCATATTCAAAGAAATCATCAGCAAATTATGATTTTTTTCCTCACTGACAGTGAGGAAAAAAATCATGAAAAAGACTCAACTTCGACAATTCAATCATGATTTTTGCCGCACCTCGGGCATCACTTAACGCCTCATGGTGATTTAACGCTATCCCGAAATGATCACACAAAGTATTCAATTTATAATTGGGTAAGCCTTTCACCCACTTCCGGGACAACCGGCAAGTACAAAAAGATTCAGGCAAACGAGCATATAAATCCGCCCGTTCCAGGCAAGCCTTCAAAACACTTATATCAAATCCCGCATTATGTGCAACCAATGCTTCCGTATCAAAGTAATGCCCGATCACACTCCACAAATCATAAAACGAAGGCGCATCTTCCACCATCGCGGGAGTAATCCCGTGAATCTCGATAAACTTCTTGTTAAAATAGTACGGCTCCGGCTTAATCAAATGCGAGAACTCTTCCGTGATCTCACCATCCTGCACGACAACAATTCCGATCGAGCAAGCGCTTGTCGGGTAACGGTTAGCCGTCTCGAAATCGATAGCCGTGAAATTCTTTAACATCCTAGAATAATGACATGACCCATTCAACAATAGGCACCAATATAGCGGTCATCACCCCCATCAAACCAATCGCCAACCCACTAATGGCCCCTTCCAACGCACCCAGTTCCATTGCCCTAGCTGTACCCAACCCGTGAGCTGCGGCACCAAGGGATAATCCCCGGGCAATCTTACTATTGATATTCAATTTGTTCAACACGAAAGGGCCCACGATCCCCCCGAATATTCCCACCACGATAACAATTACCGCCGCAATGGCAGGAATACCCCCCGCTTTCTCAGCTACCCCCATCGCTATCGGGGTCGTCACGGACTTCGGTTCCAACGTCGCTATCAACACGTGGTCCGCTCCCATCCAGCGAGCAATACAAATTACGCTCACGATTCCCACCAAACTCCCGACAAAAATAGAAGTCATGATCGACACCGCATTACTCTTCATATATTCCACCTGTTCCCACAACACGTACCCCAAAGCCACAACAGAAGGTCCCAGCAGGAAATTAATCATCCGGCTCCCTTGTCGGAAAGATTCATACGGAATCCCGATTACGCTCATCACCGCCACCAAGGCCGGGATAGAAACTAACAAAGGATGTAAGAGCGCCAATCTCGTTTTCCGATACAACCAGAGCGCTGCCAAGTACACCCCGGCCACTAATGTTATTATAAATATCTCTGACGAAATAATAGACTGCATCTTCCTACAAATTAATTCGTTTTACCATGTGCCCGATGATCCTCTTGCCATTGTTGCAAAACCGCCACCACGATCAAAACTAACAAAGTCGTCACCGTCCCCACCACCAATACGATGTCCCAGTAACGAGACAACACATCCATGGACGTGATAATCCCCACTCCCGCCGTGAGAAAGAAAAACGCCATATTATCACAAAGGAAACGAGCCACCGGACGCACTCTCTCCGGCCTGACCCAACGCATGGATAATGCCAAGAACAAAAACATCATTCCCAACACGCTCCCCGGCACGAAATCGTTTATCAACCAGGCACAACATTCTCCCAGTAAATAAAAAGCCATAATAATAAAAATTCCTCCTAACATTCCATCTATATATTTAACATGATTCCCGCCCCGAATCGTCCCGTGTTACCCCGGTCCCCTCGATAGGAAAAAAATTGATCATGATGACAAACGGTACAAATGCCCGCTACTTCGATACGAGCATCTTCCACTCCCACTTGCCGTAATTGACGACGGTTCGCCTCCCACAGATTCAACTGATACTTCCCGGGGTGTTTCCCCGTTTCCACTAAGCCCTTCAAATCCCCCAAGCCCTCGAGTGCCGCCTCAACGACCTCTTCTCCAACCTCGAAACAACAAGGGCCGATAGAGGGGCCAATTCCAACAATCATATCCCGAGGATCACATCCGAACTCCTCCCGCATCCGTTCCTCGGTCTTCGCAGCAATTCTTCCCACCGTACCCCGCCATCCGGCATGGACGGCAGCAATCACCCGCATCCGGGGATCGTACATCAAAACAGGCACACAATCGGCCGCAAGCACCATCAGACAAACACCCGTTTCTCTCGTAATCAAAGCATCCGTCGAAGGCAAGCGGGTTGCTTTTTCCCGTCCTCCCCGACCACGCTGTGCCCGGGTCACGACCTCTACGTGAGTGGTGTGTTTTTGTTCTCCAAAAATAAAATCATCCACGCCACAGCCAACCGCCTCTGCCAGCAATATCCGGTTCGTCAACACCCGGTCATCCCGGTCCTCATCCATGAACCCTAGATTCAACGCAGATTGCCCGCCGACACTAACGCCTCCTTCCCTTCCCGACACGAAATGAATTAATCCCGGAAAATGCCGTAATTCCAAAAACTGGTAGAACGCAACTTTATCTCTCTCAACCCTAATCATATTTATTCGTTCTTTTGAGCGCACAAAGATACAACATTCCAAACAAAATTGTCAACATAAATCGCCTTGTCACAAATAACCATAAAAAAAGAACCCCCGTTTTATTTACACGTATTATTGATAAAAAAGAACGATTATGTGGCAAGAACTATGTAAAACCCGCAAAGAATACCTCGAAAGAGCGCAACTGGACACGAAAGGCTATTCGCCTAGACGGTCGGAAACATTACTCTACGAGATTGCCCGCCTAGACGGCATGGACATCAAGAAACAGGACTTTTTCAATATCCTGAACGATATTGAGATCTCACCCAAAGTTACACGAGAAGACACGCACCGGATAAAAGACCTAAGTAACGCCTTCCTTTACCTGGTTAAATGCGCACAACAACGCAAAAGACTCTCGCTCGACTTCGTACGGGAAGTCAGCGCAAAAGTAATGCAACACACGGGTAAAGAAGTATACACCACAATCGGTGGTTACGATACCTCACTAGGCGATTTTCGGTTGGGAGAGGAGTATTATGAAGAAGGCGTTCTCGCCAACTACGCTCAAATCCCGGATATGCTGGAACAATTATGCAAGGAGACAAATGAAAAGCTAGGTAACGTTCACGACATTCTGACCGTGAAACTTGCCGCAGACTTTCACTATCGCTTCATGCACATAAAACCTTTCGGGGCCGGGAATATTACCGTCGGCCTCCTGATGATGAACTATATCCAGATGATGTTCCGGGAACCGCTCATCATCATCCCGGGAGAAGACAAGGCAAAATACCTCGCTGCCATAAAAATGCAGAAGGACACCCCGACTCCCGAAATATTCGAACGTTTCGTGGGTGAGGAATTACTTTCCCAACTTCGTAAAGAAGTCTCCCCACAGAAATAATATTATCCATTTCCCAATGCCGGAAGTATGTCTTGACAAGCATAAACTCCGGCATTACTTTTAATCCCCAAAGCATCCACCCTCTATAACACGTGAATTTCAACCCGTTTCATCAGACTTTTCTCGTTCTCAATTAAAAAAGTCTCTGAAATTCTTTGTGATTTATAATGAATCAACTATCTTTGCTGCCCGTTAAACCAAGGAACAATTTTAAAATTATATACGAAATGAAAAAGGGCATACATCCTGAAAATTACAGATTAGTAGCGTTTAAAGATATGTCTAATGGAACGACTACAATCACCAAGTCTACTGCTGCAACGAAGGAGACTATCGAGATCGACGGAGTTGAATATCCATTAGTAAAGATGGAAATCTCCAACTCTTCACACCCGTTCTATACCGGTAAGATTAAACTGATCGACACTGCAGGACGTGTTGACAAGTTCATGAACCGTTACAAGAACCACATGGAAAACAGAAAGAAATAATTTTTCTGATATAATACAAAAAAAGGAGATTCTTGGAATCTCCTTTTTTTGTATGGTTATAAGTTGCAGGTTGAACCTTCAGTTCGGCAAGTTACAAGTAAGAAAGCAATCCTTAACCCGCAACTTGCGAACTTCCTATCGTTCCGGATCTGCAAACACGTGTTCGATAATCCGGCGATCGACATCATCAAATGTTTTGTTCCGGCGTTTCATGACAGCCTCAGCCGTGGAAACGAACTGATTCATTTTATGCTCCGTGAACCCACTGGCTCCACCCCATGAGAAGGAAGGAACAAAATTTCGGGGGAAATCCGAACCGAAAATATTGGTACCCACACCGATCACCGTTCCGGTGTTAATCATGGTGGAAATACCCAGTTTAGCATGGTCACCCATGATCAGACCACAGAATTGAAGTCCAGTCCGACGAAAATGCTTGGTCTCGTAATCCCACAACTTCACCTCCACGTAAGTATTTTTCAGATTGGAATTATTCGTCCCGGCACCAATGTTACACCACTCGCCTAGCACGGAATTCCCGAGGAAACCGTCATGTGCCTTATTCGAATAGGCTATCATCACGACGTTGTTCACCTCTCCCCCGCATTTGCAATACGGACCGAGAGTCGTCGCCCCGTATACCTTGGCTCCCATCGTCAGCACCGAATGTTCGCACATAGCCAACGGTCCCCGCACGAGAACACCTTCCATGATCTCGGCATCTTTACCGATATACACTGGGCCTCCTTCCGTGTTAATTACCGCACAGCGCACTACAGCCCCCTCTTCCACGAAAACAGGGTACTTCCCGTACACCTGCACGCAATTATTCAGCGGGGCACTTTCACGCCCTTCTGTAATCAACCGGAAATCTACCTCCAATTCTTGGGCATTCAGTGAAAACAAATGGTAAGGATAAACAACACGGGTAAACTCTCCAGTGTATTCTTTACGTGTAAAATCGGGTACAGTCATCGGATCAAAGGTTGCAACATCCTGTCTACCCATCCGCACGGCGATCAAACAATCACCTTGTAATAACATCTCTCCAGCCTGCAAAGACTTAATCTCTCGCATCAATTCATCATTCGGACAAATCGAACTGTTGACAAGCAAATTATCATCTTCCACAGACAACGGGAACTTTTCTTGAAGGTAATCTTTGGTCAGATATGCAACCTTATCTCCAAACCGCTTTTCCCACTTTTCCCGGATCGTGAGAATTCCAACCCTCAATTCAGAAATCGGACGAGTAAAAGTCAAGGGTCTTAAAGTTCCCCAACTTTTATCATCAAACAAAATTATTTTCATTGTGTGTTTTATATTTGCTCACAAAAGTAACAAATGCATCATATTTCACAAAAAAATCTTTGGCATAGGAATTGTCCTATGATGTAGTGGTTTATTTTTCAGTGCCTTTTTGTCAAAATGTCAGTTTCTTGAGACAAGGCTAATCTCGGGAAAACTGGAAATAAACCAAAAGTGGAAAAGTTTAAAACAATAGAGATAAGGAGATCATAATGAATAAAATAGATTTAAAAGATATTTTACAAGAAAGCTTGACGGACGATAATCAGGATTATTTATCCATCCTGGGAGACGAGAAGGAGATGCTCAACGACCACACGGATATTCCTGACACCCTGCCAATTTTACCGTTACGAAACACGGTTCTGTTCCCTGGCGTCATAATCCCTATAAATATTGGCAGGGAAAAGTCTTTGAAACTCATTCGGTACGTGTATAAAAGCAGCGTACCTTTCGGTGTTATCGCCCAGAGAGACACCAACACGGAAAATCCCAAACTGGAAGACCTATACACGATAGGTACAGTTGCCACCGTC